>JAPXRA010000001.1:0-34037 GCA_033813795.1 Aeromicrobium sp.
GCGCTTGGTTCAGCCACCAGAATCGACAAGTCGGTGGGCCTTCCGGCCAACTGCAGTCGAACGGACTTGACCTCGCGAACCACGCCCAGATCGAGCACCAGGCCCACGCCGTCCTTTAGCCCACCAAGATCGGGTCGATTGAGGTAAATCGAGGTCTGCCAACCGGTCTGAAAATCTGAATCAAGAAGTGCCGCGGTTTGCCCGGGGTTCTCGTGGTTGTCCTCACCTTGAGGGTCGAAGTCAATCACCCGAGAGATTGGCAAAACCGAAACTTCCTGGGTTGAGGTAGAACCCCGAAGCGGCGCACCTTCCTTGCCGAACTCTCGCCCGACGAAAAAGGCCAAAACTCCCACCAACAGCAATGCTGTCACCAGTCCGACCAGAATCAAGGCGCGATCCATCCGGGTGAGCGAACGCAACCGCTGCAAATACAGATTGCCGCGCGATGGCGGCTTTGGTTCGAACGCCTTAGGCCGGCGCCGAGGCGGCTCCAACCCCGGTGGCGGACCGCTTGGCTCAACTACCGGGTCGGCGCGCAGCAAGTCGGCCGAAACGACGTCAAACCCACCGAGGTCGTCAAACTCAGTCGCAGGGCCCTCGGAGATCACATTGCGCGGGTGTCGCCCAGGCTCCAAAATGCGATCGCAGATCGAATCTAGCTCGCGACTAACTCCCGCCCGCACTTTGCGGGGCCGCAGTACATGGCCGTGTTCAGTCGGCGCTGCCCGCAAACCGTCGACTAGGCCACCTGGCCAACGACTAACCAAGCAGGCGTAGAGCAGTCGACCGATGGCGGTGACGTCGGCGGCCTGATAAGACACAAGATCGTCGGCGGAAGTTTCCTGGTCGGGCGGTCCGAGGGCAGTGGCAACGCCAAGGCCGACGATTCGAACCGCACCCGTCTGCTTGAGCAGCACCTGATGTGGCGTGAGCCGACGATGCACCACCTTGGCTTGGTGCGCGTGCGCGATCGACTCGGCCACTTCGGCCACGATCGCAGCCGCGCGCTGGTTTGGTAGCGAAGATTGCCCGAGCAGATTGCTCAGCGCAGTAGCCTTCGCCCACTCGCGAACCACGCCGATCGTGCCGTTCTCTTCTGGAAGCAAGTCCAAAACGCGCAAGAAGCGGTGATCAGTGACCTCGGTAGAGCGCCGGGCAGCCTCAAGAAAGTTCTCGGCGCGTGAATCGTCCGCGGCCAACAACTCGACCCGCACGTTTCGATGCAGCACCAGATCCACCGCACGCCAGTTCTTCACGCCGAGGGTTTCACTGACCAAGTCGGCAAGTTCGTAGCGCCCGGCAAGCAGGTCGCCAGAGACGTGGGAACGACGCTCGCTCATCACGACTCCTCCTGCATCTTCGGGCGCTAACTCAATCCTACGAGCGTCAGCGACGCAAGACGCTGGAGATCACATATTTCAGTTCTTCGAGTCGAAGAAGCGCCGCGCTGGCGATCACTACGGCCACGCCGGCGACCGAAACGACAGCCAACTCGACTAGGGAACCTAACCAAGCGGTCGATTCGACGCCGAAAGCCAGACTCCAACCCCAGCGACCAAGAAGTAGTGCGGCGGCCGTGACTGCACACAGCGCGGCCAAGCGTAGGACGAAACTGCCCATTTGGGCGTCTGCCAGCCGACCGACTTTGCGCGACAGGATCGTTACTGAAAGGACCAGACCGATCAAGTAGGCCAAGCCGTAAGCCAGAGCGAGCCTCGTGGAGACTTCGATTGGTGCGGCTTGGTGGGTAAGGGCTAGCGCGAACACCACGTTCGCGCCGGCGATGACGGCTTGAATGTAGAACGGGGTCCGGGTGTCTTCGAGTGCGTAGAACCCGCGAAGTACCAGATAGTGAATGCTGAACATCACCATCGCCAAGGCGAACGCCGAGATGGTCGCTCCGATGGCGGCGGTGTTGCCGCGTGCGGCGCCAAATCCGGTGAGGACGGCAGCGATTTGTGTCCCAAGACAGGCGACGGCGACCGCAATTGGGGCAACCAACATCAAGGTTAGTCGGATGGTTCGACCAAGTTCTAGTCGAAGTCGGGCGTAATTCTGGTCGGCGGCCAAGGCGGCCAAGGTCGGGATGATCGCGGTTGCTAGTGAAACTGTGATCACGCCGTGCGGCACTTGGGTGATCAAAAATCCGACGTCGTAAACGACCTGGCCGGCGCTCGCGACCTTACGTTTCGATCCTTCCAAGTCGGCGCCGGTGGCGATGCGCAGGATGGAGAAGTAGGCAATCTGATTGACCACAATGAAGGCCAGCGTCCAGGCTCCGAGTTTCAGCGTGTGGCCAAGGCCAACGCCACGAAAGTCGAACCTTGGCCGATAACGGAAGTTGACCTGACGCAAATACGGCAGCAAAACGAGCGCCTGGATCATGATCCCGGCGGTCGAACCGATGCCGAGCAAAAGCGCCTCCCCGGTGGTGAAGCCATCGTCCGCTCCGGACTCAGCGATACCGAAAACCACGGCGTAGAGGGTCAGTACCCCCAAAGAAGAGAGGTTGTTGATGATCGGCGCCCACATCATCGGGCCGAAGCGTTCGCGCGAATTCAAGATTTGGCCAAATAGGACGAACGCGCCGTAGAAAAACACCTGCGGCATGCAGAGCATCGCCAGCAGTTGGGCCGACTGCCGTTGGACCGCCAATTCTGGCGTGAACAGGTCGGGTTTGAAGAAAATGTGCAGCAGCCATGGGACCGCCAGAACCAGGACAACTGTCGCGACCCCAAGAACCAGCAGACCCAGAGTGATAACCCGGTTTGAGTATGCCTCGCCGCCGTCGGCGTCGTTTTTCATCGCTCGGACGAGCTGCGGAACCAGGACCACGTTGAAAACGCCGCCAGCTACCAAGATGTAAAGCGAGTTCGGAATCGAGTTGGCGACGTTAAAAATTGTGCCGTTTAGTGCGGTGCCGATTACGGCGAGCAGAAGGAGCGAGCGGAACATTCCGGTGATTCTTGAAACGATCGTGCCAAGCGCCATCCACGCTGATGCTCTAGCTATTTTCGGGTCACTCACGGGCGCGTCTCTTTCCCAAAAATCGCCTGGCCCAAGTGGCCACGAAGAGCAAACCTGCGGCTGCCATTGCGAGCCAACCGATCAAACCGACCTTGCTCGAGCGCACGTTGAAGGTGGCATCTTGGCCGAACTGTTGATCCAGTGGAGTAACCAGAAATGCTGAAACCGTGCTGGAGTTTTGCTCCCCAAGGTCGGCTTCAACAGTCACGGTGTGCCGGTCTCCGGCCGCAATTCTGACCACATCAATGTCACCAAAACGAATACCTGGATTATCGGCGGACAACCGGATACCAACTCGAATCGCCGACTCGGTGTCGTTGGCGATCGTCAGCGGGAAACTTCCCTTGGTGCTGCTCAGGGTGATGGCCGAGGGTGTTTCTATCCGGATCTGACTCAGTTTGCTTTCTAGCCGAGCTGTTTCAGTAACCGCGAGCTTGCGTGCCTGAGTTTGGTTCTTTCGCCAGTTGACCGAAATGGCTGCGGCAATTTCGCGGTCTGATTGTTGGTTTGAGTTGTTTACCACTACCGAGTCGAAGCGGGACGCCAACTCCGACCACGCTGCTACCTGACTCAAGTAGCCGCCGCTAAGAGATTTCGTTGAAACGGTCTTAGGGAGTTGCCCGGTGTATTGGGTGAGTTGTCCGTTTAGCAGGTCGGCGGCCGTGGTTGGCTTGGTCAGCCCCGCCGAGCCGGCCGCGGTTAGTGCGGTGGTGAACGCCCGGCCGGCGTTACTGCCGGGGTCCCAGTCCGGATCGACGAAGGTCAGCGCGTCAGCGCGCGAAGATGGTGACTTTTTGCGCGAAAACAGTGCCAGGGCCGCATCGGTGAGGACTTGTTGACGCAAGGTGGCAGGGGTGGTCTTGCCAGGGGTTTTAGCCAGCGAACTATCGACGATGACTTGCGCATCACCGGCAGAGGTTTTTACCGAAATGGCAGATCCAAGATCTTGAGACCAAGCTGAAACGGTTGATCTAGAAAGCAGGATCAGACCAGTCGAGCGATCGCGGGCTAACGCCAGCGATTTCGCTGTTGCCCCAGCAGGAGTCGGCCAGGTCACTGCTGTGCCACTAAAGGAGTGATCTGACAGAGTCGAATCGGTCGCCGAGGAAACCCGCGAAAGCAGTTTTGTGGCGTGTTGCTGATGTCGAGAAAGTGCTAACTCGTCTGGGCGGCCGTAGCCGAGCACCCAACTGGCCGAAGTCGAGGTGAGGCTTCGAAGGTCAGTCAGCCAAGCGTCAAGCCAACTCACTTGAGTCTGATTCAGGCCAGCAGCGCTGGCCACTTCGCCGTTGAGTAACTCTCCGAGCAGGTCGATCAAGGCAGGATCAAGAACTACTGTTCGCCCAGCCGAGGGGGTTTTTGCGGCAGCGTTCAAGTAACGGCGCAAGCGGCCGTCGTTAGTCGATTTAGCCAACTGAAGCGGCGTCGATTTGGCAATGTCGTCGGTAACGGTGAACGGCCAGATCAGACCAGCGTTTATCGAAATGCTCGGATCGGAAACTAGCGGGATAAACGTCGTTGCCTTGGCTACCGCGTCGTTTGACCGAACGCCTTGGTAGTCGGTCGCCAAGATCTGTACGCCGGCGGGGTAGACACCAGATGCGCCAGTCAAACCGAGGCGACTGATTGGCACTTTGATGGTGAACTTCTTTGCTGCCTGTGGTGCCAAGACCCCAAGTTCAGCAAAGCGACCGACATCAACGATCCGGGTCCCGGTGTAGGAGGTGCCTTCGGCTATTACTTCTTCGAGGTCAGCGCGACTGGTGAATCCAGTTCGCGGCATTACCAAATAGGCCTGAACATCGGTCCAAGTCGTGGTCCCGGTGTTTGTGACTTTGCCGGTCACCTCAACGGTTTTTGCCCCCGCCAGGTTCGTTGGCGAGATCTGGTCGATTTGCGCCGCCAGCGAGGATGAATCAGTAGCAGTTGCCGGTGCGGAGATGCCAAATAGCGAAACGACGACTGCAAGAGCAGTCAGGATTCGCGGCCAGGTCACTCGGTAATCGTAGTGGCCACGATCCAGTAGCCGGTGAACCCCGCAACTGCGCCCGGGATCTACCGCGCGGCCCACCAGGCCTTCAGCGCCTCGATTGCCTGGTCTTGAGAAAGCGGGCCGCGGTCCATTCGAAGGTCAAGCAAGAACCGATATGCCTGACCGACTTCGCGGCCCGGACCAACCCCGAGGATTTCCATAATCTGGTTTCCGTCCAAGTCCGGCCGGATGGCGTTCAACTCTTCGGCGGCACTCAGTTGGACGATCCGGGCTTCAAGGTGATCGTAGGTTTGCTGAAGTTTGAGTGCTTTTCGTGGATTTCGGGTGGTGCTGTCGGCCCGGGTGAGGATGTGCAAGCGGTCAAGTTGATCACCGGCGTCACGTACATAGCGCCGAACGGCCGAATCAGTCCACTCACCGGTGCCATAGCCGTGGAAACGCAAGTGCAGTTCCACAAGTTTGGACACGTCGTCGATCAACTCGTTGGGATACCGCAGTTCTCTAAGTCGCTTGCGCGTCATTTTCGCGCCAACCACGTCGTGATGATGGAACGTCACCGAACCGTCACCTTGAAAACGACGGGTCTTTGGCTTGCCGATGTCGTGCAACAGGGCGGCGATCCGAATGGTCAGGTCTGGTTTGGATTCCAAGCGGTACTCAAGATCGATCGCCTGCTCAAGCACAGTGAGTGAATGTTCGTAGACATCCTTGTGCCGGTGATGCTCGTCGCGTTCAAGTTCCAGAGCGGGAAGTTCAGGCAGAATCTGGGTTGCAAGACCGGTTCGGACCAGCACCCGCAGTCCGGCCACCGGGTTGTCCGACAGCAGCAGTTTGGAGAACTCGTCGCGCACTCGTTCGGCTGAGACGATCGAGATCCGTTCGGCCGAGACCGTCATCGCTGAAATGACGTCATCGGCGACGATGAAACCGAGTTGACCGACGAATCTGGCGGCGCGCATCATCCGCAGTGGGTCGTCGCCGAAGGAAATCTCTGGCCCGATGGGGGTGCGGATCGTTTGGTCGGCCAAGTCGTCGAGGCCACCGTGTTCGTCGATGAACTCACCGCCCGGAAGTCGCATCGCCATCGCATTGACGGTGAAGTCGCGGCGTGCCAGGTCATCTTCGATGCATCTACCAAAGGCCACCTCCGGTTTGCGCGAACTCGGATCGTACTTGTCGCAGCGGTAGGTGGTGATTTCGAGTTGGTGCTCACCCTTGCGAAGGGCGATCGTCCCGAACTGACGGCCGACATCCCAAGTGGTATCGGCCCACTCGCCGATCGTTTCCTCGATCTGTTCGGGCGTTGCCGAGGTGGTGAAATCCAGATCGGTTACCTGCCGACCGAGCAGAGCGTCACGCACGGGTCCGCCGACTAGGGCCAACTCGTGTCCGGCTTGGGCGAACAGTGCACCCACCTCGGTCAAGATCGGTTGGGTACGCAGTAGCAGGTCAAGGCGCTTTTTCTCATGCGCGGTCAGTTCGGCCACAAGGAGATATTCTACGCCGCGAGTTCTGCCAGTCGATTCGTTGCGATCTGATGGTGACTGCTTCAGCCGGCAACACCGAGTGCGGCCGCCCCGATGATGCCGGCATTGTTGCGGTGACTCGCGGCCACGATCGGGGTCGCCAAATCCAGCAACGGCAAGAACTGATCTGCCTGCTTGCTGATCCCGCCGCCGACAACGAACAGGCTCGGGGTCAATAGTTTTTCGAGTTGAGTGAAGTACGCGGTCAACCGTTCGGCCCATTCCTGCCACGACAGGCCCTCGTTTTCATGGACGCTCGCGGCGCACCACTTTTCGACGTCGCGGTGGCCGTTGACTTCGAGGTGGCCCAGTTCTGAGTTCGGGATCAACTGGCCGTGATGGATCAAGGCGGTGCCGATCCCGGTGCCCAAAGTGACGACGCACACGAGGCCGTCTTGGCCTTTTGCCGCGCCGTACTTCGACTCGGCGACCCCGGCAGCGTCAGCATCGTTGACCACGTGAACCTCGTGCCCCAACACTTCGGTGAACAGGGCGTCGACGTCGGTGCCGATCCAAGACTTGTCGATATTTGCCGCGGACTTTGCCACGCCGCGGTCGACCACTGCGGGGATCGCAACGCCGATTTGGGTCACCTGGCCGCCAAGGTCGTACTGGCTAACGATTTGGGCGGCAACTTGAGCAACCGCGAGCGGGGTTGCCGGCCTGGGGGTCGCGATTCGCACCCGATTGGCGATGAGTTCGCCGGCGGCCAGGTCGACCGGCGCGCCTTTGGTCCCAGTGCCACCAATGTCGATCCCGAAACCGATATTCACCCGCTCACCCTATTCTTTGAAAGTGAACTTTCGTCAAAGCCGGGCCAACTGATGGCCGGCGGACTCTTTGCTCTCCTAGATGACGTAGCGGTACTGGCCAAAATGGCGGCCGCCTCGGTCGACGATGTGGCCGCCGCAGCGGGTAAGGCCAGTGCCAAAGCCGCGGGGGTGATCGTCGACGACGCGGCGGTGACACCGCGCTACGTGGACGGTTTGGAATCGAACCGAGAACTGTCGATTATCGGCCGGATCGCCAAGGGCTCGATTCGCAACAAACTGGTCTTCATCTTGCCGGCCCTGCTTTTGCTGAGCCAGTTCCTGCCGATGCTGCTGACTCCACTTTTGATGCTCGGCGGAACCTACCTCTGTTTTGAGGGCGTGGAGAAACTCTGGCACGCGATCAAGCCGTCGCACGAGGCCGAAGTGCAAACCGCTTCGCAAAAAGGACCAGAAGCCGAAGACCAGATTGTTTCCAGTGCGACGCGCACCGACTTCATTCTTTCGGCCGAGATCATGGTGATCGCCCTGAACGAAGTGGCTAACGAACCGTTGCTTTCCCGAGCGATCATCTTGGCACTGGTGGCCTTGCTCATCACGGCCCTGGTCTACGGGGTAGTCGCGCTGATCGTCCGGATGGACGACTTCGGCCTCAAACTGGCGGGGCGGTCTTCACGACTTTCCCAACGAACCGGTCTGCTCTTGGTCAAGGCGATGCCCAAGGTGATGGGCGCGCTTTCGGTGATCGGTGTTGCCGCGATGCTCTGGGTCGGCGGCCACATCTTGTTGGTCGGCTTCGACGACCTTGGTTGGCACACGCTCTACGGCGCGGTTCACGAACTGGAGCACCAGGTCGAGCACCTGATGCCGTTTGGTGACGAGGCGTTCAGTTGGTTGGCCAACACCGTTGCTTCGGCCCTGCTCGGCTTGGCGATCGGCACGGTCGTGGTCTTGGTGATCAACTCGTTCCACCGAATCAAAGGCAGCGAGGCGCACTGAGCCACAGCAGGCGGTTTTTGGGCAATAAAGAACCCACCTTGTTCAGCAGGTCCGAAGCGAACAAGGTGGGTTCTTTAGTTCAGTTGAGGCTCAGCGCTCTTCTTCACCGCGAATGAACGCTTCGAGGCGGGCGCGGCCTTCGCCGTCTTCGCGCTGCTCTGGCGGGGACTTCATCAGGTAGGACGAAGCCGACAGCAGCGCACCGGAGATCCCGCGGTCCTTGGCGATCTTGGCGGCGCGGATCGCGTCGATGATGATGCCAGCGGAGTTCGGCGAATCCCAAACTTCGAGCTTGTATTCCAAGTTCAACGGCGCGTCGCCAAACGCACGGCCTTCGAGACGGACGTAGGCCCACTTGCGATCGTCGAGCCAAGCAACGTAGTCGCTCGGGCCGATGTGGACGTTCTTGTCTTCGACCTTGCCGGCCAGTGGACCGGTCAGGTTCGAGGTGACCGCCTGGGTCTTGGAAACCTTCTTGGACTCGAGCCGGTCGCGTTCAAGCATGTTTTTGAAGTCCATGTTGCCGCCGACGTTTAGTTGATACGTGCGGTCGAGCGTGACACCACGGTCTTCGAACAACTTGGCCATGACGCGGTGGGTGATGGTCGCACCAACCTGGCTCTTGATGTCGTCACCGATGATCGGCACGCCGGCGTCCTCGAACTTCTTGGCCCACACCGGGTCCGAAGCGATGAACACCGGAAGGGCGTTCACGAAGGCAACGCCGGCATCAATCGCGCACTGAGCGTAGAACTTGTCGGCGTCCTCAGACCCAACCGGCAGGTAAGAAACCAGCACGTCGGCCTTGGTGTCCTTGAGCACCTGAACCACGTCTACCGGCTCGGCGTCGGACTCTTCGATCGTTAGACGGTAGTACTTGCCCAGGCCGTCGAGGGTGTGGCCGCGCTGCACCGTGATGCCGGTAGGTGGCACATCGGCGATCTTGATGGTGTTGTTCTCGCTGGCGCGGGTGGCCTCGGCCAGATCGAAACCGACCTTCTTGGCGTCGACGTCGAACGCAGCGACGAACTCAACATCGCCGACGTGGTAGTCGCCGAACTGAACGTGCATCAAACCAGGCACGGTCTGATCGGCGGGCGTGTTCTTGTAGAACTCGACGCCTTCAATTAGTGACGTGGCGCAGTTGCCGACACCGACGATTGCCACGCGGACCTTGTTCTCCGTGGACATGGAGACCTCACTTTTCCTTTGCTGTACTGCTGTCGTTTTCCGTGAACGCTTCTGCACGTTCCCGGTCGATCAGTTCGTTTAGCCAACTGATCTCACGCTCGACCGATTCCAGGCCGTGGCGTTGAAGTTCTTTGGTGTAGCTGTCCATCCGCTCGCGCCGATCCAAGGAGGCCGACCGCACATTGGCGAGCCGTTCTTCGAGGCGCGACCTTCTGCCTTCGAGGATCCGCACCCTTGTTCGCGAGCTAGTCCGAGAAAACAAGGCAAAGTGAATCCCGAAGTTTTCGTCGTCCCAAGCTGCCGGGCCACTGTCTTCGAGCAGATCGGCGAAGTGCTCTTTTCCTTCAGCGGTCAGGCGGTACACGATTCGTGGCCGCTTCGCTGTGGTTGAGGCTTCAGTGTCAGCGGTGATGTAGCCGGCCCGGGTGAGCTGTTTGAGGCACGGATACAAAGTGCCGTAGGAGAGCAATCGCGTCCAACCGAGCAGGCTGTTGACGTACTTGCGCAGTTCATAGCCATGCATCGGGGCATCAGAAAGTAGGCCGAGCACGGCCAACTCCAATGTTGTTCCCTTGCGGGCCATCGCTTCCTCCTGCGCCCCATATTGTGAATGGCTATATCGATACGATACATCGAGTAGTAATAAAGTGCGAGACGCTAGTGGTTCGATTAGCACCTTCTCAGGTTGACCGGGCAGACTAGTGCGCTGGTATTGCAGTCACTGAAAGGACTGATTCGTGGCGAAGTCGCACACGACAACCAAGAAGCGTCCGTTCGCGAGGATCGCCCGTGCCATCGGCGGCAACGGTTCCTGGCCGGTCCGCACCCTGCGCTGGCTGCTGTTCCTAGGGTTCTCTGCCGGGTTCCTCGGAGTCTTTGCGATCGTGATGCTTTACGTCACGATTGATATTCCTGACCCGAACGCCGACTTCAAGACCGAAACCACGAACGTCTACTACTCAGACGGCAAGACCAAGATCGGCAGTTTTGCCAAACAAGACCGGCAAAGCCTGGACTTCGACGAAATCCCGCAGGTTATGAAAGATGCCGTCGTGGCTGCGGAAGACCGCTCCTTCTGGGAGAACAACGGGATTGATTTGCGCGGTATCATCCGCGCTGCCCGAAACAACGCGACCAGCGGCCAGATCACTGGCGGCGGCTCCACCATCACCCAGCAGTACATAAAAATTCTGTATTTGAACCAAGAGCGCTCCTATACCCGAAAGATCAAGGAAGCGCTGCTCTCGGTAAAGATCCACAACCAACTAACCAAGTCCGAAATCCTTGAGGGCTACCTGAACACGATTTACTACGGCAACGGCGCCTATGGCATCGAAGTCGCGGCGCAGACCTACTTTGGAATTTCGGCGTCGGAGTTGGATCTTCGCCAGGCTGCCTTCTTGGCCACCGTGATCAACAACCCCTCCTACTTCGATCCGTTCACCGAAGGCGCCAAAGATCGAATCTTGCCCAGGTACAACTACGTCCTCGAAGGCATGTACAAGGAACAGGCGATCACCTCCGAGCAGTACTTGAAGGCTAAGTCCAAACTGCCGAAGTTCCGCAAGCAGAAGGTGAGCCACCGCTTCGGCGGGACGAGGGGATACCTGCTCGAAGTGGTCAAGCAGCAGATGCGAGCGGTGGGCTTCCTCGATTCTGAAATCGACGGAGGCGGCTTGAAGATCGTCACCACGTTCAGCCGCAAGCAGCAGGCCAAAGCAGTCTCGGCCGTCAAAGAAGTTAGACCTAGTGGGCTTAACGAACTGCACACCGCCGTGGTTTCGGTGCAGCCAGGCACCGGCGCGGTTCGGGCTCTCTATGGCGGCTCGAACTACCTAAAGAGTCAGTTGAACTGGGCGACCTTGAAAACTCAGCCCGGCTCGACCTTCAAAGCGTTCGCGGTGGTGGCGGCCTTGGAAAACGGTTACAGCCTGCAGACCCGACTCAACGGCAACTCACCGCTTCGGATCAATGGTGACGTGATCGAGAACCAGGGCGACAGCCTCGGCCGTTCCTACGGGATGGTCAACCTTGAACAGGCGACTCAGCACTCGGTGAATACCGCCTTTGTCGACTTGACCGACCAAATGGAGAACGGTCCCGAAAAGATTCTCAAGGCCGCTCGCGAAGCCGGAATCCCGCAATCTACGATCGACGAAATCAGCCCGGTGCCGGGCGTCTCGCTCGGTTATGCGCCGGTCGCGCCGATTGACATGGCGAACGCCTATGCGACCTTGGCCGCTGACGGCAAGCGGGCCGATTGGTATGTCGTTCAGTCGGTCGATCAAGGTGAGAATGGCCGACTTTACGATCACAAGGTGGCCACGACGCAGTCAATTGACGAAGACGTTGCCGCGGACACGCTCGCGGCGCTTCAGACCGTGGTCAAGACCGGTACCGGCAAGTCCGGTCAGACGATTTGCGCCACGGCGGGCAAGACCGGAACAGCCACGGCCGGTTCCGGGGCGGACACTCGCGTTTCGTCCTCGTGGTTCGTTGGCGCCACCCCGAAGTTGGCGACCGCGGTGATGTACAACCGCGGCAACGGTAACGAGCAACTCGAGGGCTACTTGAATCCGTTCTACGGCGGCACCTATCCGGCCCAAACCTTCCGGGCGTTCATGAACAGCGCCCTTGAGGGCACCGAATGTGGAACGTTCGCCAAGCGCGCCAACATCAAGGCAAAGGAAGGGTCGACCATCCGGCCAATTCCTACGCCTACCGCGACGACGCGTCCAACGAAGAAGCCCAGCCCGGATACGAAAACGCCGGTGCCGACCACGCCGGTGCCGACCACCCCGCCGGTGACGACGCCGACGCCGACGATTCCGACGCCGACGCCGACCCAAACTCCGACTGGGCCGCCCGATCCGGTCGATCCGGAGGGCTGAACCGCCTAAGCCAAGGTGATCGCGTCGAAGGAAGCGATCGTGTAACGCACCTGCGCCGCGATCTTGTCGCCGACCTTTGGCAATTCGGCTCCGGCCGGAACGAATATCATGCTCGCTTGCATGTGTGGCGGTTCGACGAACCAAGCCTGCTGGCCCGAGATGAAGAATGGCGACAACGCCCGGTTGCTGGCGGCGAGTAGACCTTTGGCAGCGACTTTGCCGCGTTCTTTGGTGCTGGCTACGGCCCGCGGGGCTTCCAGTCCGATGCCGTGACTGGTGCCGCCGGCCACGATCGCAATGTGACCGGATTTCTTCACCGGTTGTTGTCGGTAGCCGATTCGATCACCCTTGGCGACCGGATGGACGTCGAGCACCGTCGACTCCACTTCGAAGGTGTCCAGCCGGCCCAGCCAAAGCGCCGTACCGATGCGCGGGCGAATCTTCAAGTTCGGCTTGGCGGCGGTCAAGGCGACAAATTCGTCGTTGGTCAGATGGGAGACAGAAACCGTCGCGGTGTCGAAAGCGGACTCTTCTAAGGCGACGCACCAGGCTTTCGCCTCGGCCAGGTTGGCTCCGGCCATCGGCAGGTGAATGGCCAAACCTTCCAGTTGCAGGCCTGACTGGGCAATCAAGCTGGCGGCGGCATCGAAGTCGGGGCGCACCATGCCGTGGCGGCGCATCGAGGTTTGGCCCTCGACCAGAATCCGAGCGCCAGGAGCCAAGGCTGCTAGCGAAGAAATGTCCTGGACCCGACTGATGGTGTGGACGAGTCGCGGATCATCCAGTTGGAGCGAAAACGGGCGCCACGGGGTGAGCACCTGAACGTCTCCGGCAAACTCATCGAGCAGTTCGGCGGCCTCTTCGTAGGTGCCCACAGCGATCTGATCGACTCCGAGTCGCGTTGCTTGGGCCGCCAGGTTCGCTCGGCCGAGGCCGTAGCCGTTGCCTTTGATCACCGGGATGAGTCCTGGCCGCGATTTTTCGAACTCGGTTAGGTGGTCCTGCCACGGTTCGGCAGCAATCGTCAGGTCGAACGCCATGGCTACATCATGACCGATCCCGGCTTGGCTAAACCGAAGGTTCAGCCGCGACGCTTCAGATAGGCGGTGAACGCCGCATAGAGCGGCCGGTTCAGCGGTAGGTCCCATTCGCCCAAGTACTCCACCGCTTCGCCGCCGGTGCCAACCTTGAACTGGAGCAGGCCAGCGTGCGAATCGTTCGGATCGAGGGTGTCGGTGATGCCGCGCAGGTCGTAGACGGTTGCGCCGGCGTCAAGCGAGTCGCGGATCATTTGCCACTGGATCGCATTTGAGCCACGCACTTCTCGCTTCGCGCTGGTCGATGCGCCGTAGGAGTACCAAGCGTGGGTACCCACCTGCACCAGCGTGGTCGCGGCGACCACGTCGTCTTCGTGGCGAGCCAGATAAAGCCGCAGCCGATTCGGGTCCTCGGCGGTCATTGCGTCCCACATGGTTTCGAAGTACGAAAGTGGCCGCGGCGTGAAATTGTCGCGCTCGGCGGTTTCGAGGTAAACCCGATGGAATTGGGCCAGATCGGCGCGTGTGCCGGTGGTGACCTCCACGCCCAGTTTGGCCGACTTCTTGATGTTTCGACGCCAGAGTTGGTTCATCTGCGCCAAGACCTCGGCTTCGGTGAGTCCGGCGAGTCGCAGTTGGAAGTTGTATTTTGGTTGGCCGGCGGCAAAGCCGCCTTCACCGGAGATCTCCCGCCAGCGGTTCTGCCGCAGGGAGTTCGCTAGGGCGAGCACTGACTCATCGACCTCGTCGGGCTGGGCGTCGGCGAGGCGGGTGATCGACTCGTCGGCGAGCGCAGCTTTGAGGGTGGGCGCGTACCACCGCCGGGCGATGATGGCCGGACCGATTCGGATTCCGAATGCACCCTTTGGCTTCAGGTATTCCACCAGGGCGCTCAGGGCTGCGGGCACATCTGACGACCAGTCCAGCACCGGTCCTTCGGGCAAATAGGCCAAGTAGCGCTTGAGTCGAGGAACTTGGCGATAGAGCACAAGTGCCACGCCGACCAATTCTGATTTGTCGAACCAGCCGATCGACTCACTGCGCCATTCTGGTTTGACCAAGGCCCAGGCTGGCGTCTGCAGAAAACTCGCCGAACCGCGTTCGGCGATGAACGCGAGGTGCTGTTCGGCAGAAATCGGGCGTACCTGGGGGGAATGGCTCACCCCTTGAGGCTAGCCGGAAGTGTTTGTTAGGGTGACCTAAGTAATTGAAGTAGAGGTTTCTGTGAAGGGAAAAGCGTGAAGGCATTTGCCGCAAAAGTGATCGCCAAGCGTGAGTTGTCGGCCCATTTGATCTCGGTCACGCTCGGGGGCCTAGCCGGCTGGCAGTCCACCTCGATCGCCGATGAATACGTCCGGTTGCTCTTGCCGCCGGCGGGCACCGACGATGTTCAACTTCCGGTGATCGGCGAGGACTGGTCGTTCACCTATCCGCCTGGTGCGCCCGAACTCCTCTCGCGGGTTTACACGGTTTCGGACTACCGAATCGTTGACGGCGATGTCCGGATTGACGTCGACATCGTGGTCCACGCTGACGGCCCCGGTTCTGACTGGGCCAGGACTTGCCAGGTCGAAGACGTGGTTGGGGTGCTGGAGCCGCACGGGCTATACCGGCCAAGCGCGCAGGCAACTGAACAGTTGCTGGTGTGCGACCTGACTGGCGTTCCGGCGGTGGCCAGAATCTTGCGCGAACTGCCGTCAAGCCATCGTGCCACCGTGCACGTGGTGACCACCGACTCGGGCGACCAAGTTCCTTTGCCGTCGACTGCTTCAGTGGAGGTGACCTGGCACGTGGTCGATTCCGTCGGCGAGATTTGTGACGCACTGGTGTCAGCGGTGCGACGTCACCGGCTACCTACCGACCCGGTCGCCACCTACGTCTGGCTCGCGGGCGAAGCGCACGCCAGTCGCCAAGTACGCAAGTACCTGCGGCGCGAGCTCAACTGGCCACAGTCGGCGTTCTACACCTGCGGCTACTGGCAAATCGACGCGGCAAAGTGGGCCGCTCGCTATGAGCAGGTGTCGGAACAAGTGACCTCCTTGGCGGCCGCGGCGCTTGAGCGAAGCGGCTCAGACGAAGGGGCCTATCTGGACGAACTAGATCAGATTTACGAGTCGGTCGGCCTGTGAAAGTACGTTGAAGCGACCGAAGTAACGGCTGTTCACTGAACTGACATAGGCTCTGGCCATGGCATCTAGCGTTGCGGCCCATACGGTTGATTTGGTCAAGACTTACGGCAAAGGAAACGCTCAAGTTAGCGCCCTAGCGGGAGTCTCAGTCGAGATTCAGGCAGGTGAGTTCACCGCGATCATGGGTCCGTCGGGCTCGGGCAAGAGCACCCTGATGCACTGCATGGCCGCGTTGGATGCGCCCGACTCCGGTCAGGTAGTTATCGGTGACACCCAGTTGTCGAGCCTCAACGACAAGGCGCTGACCTTGATGCGGCGCAGTCAGATCGGCTTTGTCTTCCAGTCGTTCAACTTGGTGCCCACCTTGACGGCCGAAGAGAACATCTTGTTGCCGCTGTCGATCGCCGGTAAGAAACCCGACGCCGACTGGTACGCCACCGTGATCGACGCGGTCGGCTTGGCCGATCGCCTGGCGCACCGGCCAAACGAAATGTCTGGTGGCCAACAACAGCGGGTGGCCTGCGCGCGCGCCCTCGTGAGTCGACCCTCGATCGTTTTTGCCGATGAGCCGACCGGAAACCTTGACTCGACTTCAGGCGCCGAAGTGTTGCGCTTTTTGCGTCGCAGCGTTGATGAGTTCAACCAAACGGTCGTCATGGTCACCCACGATCCGGTCGCCGCCAGCTACACCGATCGAGTTATCTATCTGGCCGACGGCCAAGTTGTGGCCGAACTGCGTGAACCTACCAGCGAAAAAGTGCTCGAACAGATGACGGCGATCCAGCGCAAGATCGGTTCGTGAGATGCGAAAAGTCACGCTGCGCAATCTGTTTGCGCACAAACTGCGGCTGATCCTCAGCGCCTTCGCAATCGTTTTGGGCGTCGCGTTCCTTTCCGGGTCGCTGGTTTTCACCGACACGCTCGGACGAAGCTTTGACCAGATTGCCTACGGCACGGTCACCGATGCAACGGTTCGACCGCTCGCTGAAGGTACTGACGCGATGACGTCGAGTTATAACCGCGACACCCGTTCCATTCCAGCGTCGGTAGTCCGCCAAATCACCGAACTTCCTGAGGTCGAACAGGCCCAAGGCGCCATCACCGGCACCGGGCTATTCGTGGTGAAGAAAGATAACCGACTGCTCGGCGGAACCGGCGCACCCACGCTCGGCCTGAACGCCGGGGTTGGCGACCCGATCCCAAATGCCGCCGGCGAACAAATGACCAAATGGATCGACGGCGGTCTGCCAACTGGCGCCGGTGAGATCGCGCTGGACCAAGCCTCGGCCAAGAAGGCCGGTTACGCCATCGGTGACACGGTGAAACTTGCGATGCCCGGCGATCCGCCGATCGTGAAGGCCAAATTGGTTGGCATTTTCGAGTTTGCCGCTGGCGGTCTGGCGGGGGCCACCTTGGTGGTGTTCGACGACCCCACCGCCCAGAAGTTCTTCTACGAGGGCAAGGACGTCTTTTCGACGATTTCGGTCCAAGGTGCACCGGGCGTTTCACAAAAGCAATTGGTGGCCGCGCTGGACAAGGTGATCCCAAGTGGCACCGAGGCGCTGACCGGCGAAGAGCTTGGCAAAGAGTCCAAGGACTTGTTCGATCAACTGCTCGGTTTCATGAACACCTTCTTGCTGGTGTTTGCTGCGATCGCCTTGGTTGTTGGCACTTTCTTAATCGTGAACACCTTCTCGATTCTGGTTGCGCAACGCAGTCGAGAACTCGCCCTGTTGCGGGCGCTCGGCGCTTCGCGCCGCCAAGTTAGCCGTTCGGTCTTGGCCGAGGCGTTCGTGATCGGGCTGATCGGTTCGACCCTGGGCTTGGCTTTGGGTTTCGCGTTGGCGATGTTGCTCAAGGTCTTGTTCAGCAACTTCGGCCTCGACTTGTCGGGAACCGACCTAGTGTTCAAGCCCAGAACGGTGCTGGCTGGCTATTTGGTCGGCGTGCTGGTCACGATGTTCGCCGCGTGGATTCCGGCTAGGCGTGCCGCCAAAGTTCCACCGGTTGCCGCCATGCGTGACGAAGTCGCGATGCCAGAATCGTCCCTTCGCTGGCGACTGGTTTTGGCTTTGGTTTTGGGCTTGGCCGGCGCTGCTGGCATGGCGGCGGGCTTGTGGCTCGACGTGCCTAAACCGGTGGTTTGGGTCGGCTTGGGCATCTTCGGTGTCTTGATGGCCGTTGCCTTGGGCAGCCCGATCGTGGCCGTGCCAGTGCTTTGGGTGTTCAACCTGATCTACCGGACCATTTTCGGCACCGTCGGCCGATTGGCTGCGCAGAATGCTCGCCGCAATCCGCGACGAACCGCCGCTACCGCTTCGGCACTGATGATCGGCTTGGCGCTGGTGACCACGATGTCGATCTTGGGGGCGTCGATCAACAAGTCAATCGACGCGGCCGTCGACCGGGAGTTCTCCGCTGACTTCCTCGTGCAGAACGCGACCGGTCAACTCTTCTCTGCCGAAATCGGCAAAGAGTTGGCTCAAGTGCCAGGCGTGGCCGCGGTGGCAGCAAGCCAGACGCTCGGGCTTCAAGTCGGCCAGACTGGCTTGTTCGCCTCGGCCATCGACCCGGTGCAGTTCGCCAGAGTTTTCAAACTCTCCTTCGAGGCCGGTCGTGCCCCGGACTCTGCTGTCGAAGTCGCGCTGAGTCAAAGCACCGCGGAGGTCCTAGGGGTGTCCGTTGGTGATGTGTTGACTTTCGAGAACGTTAATTCCCAGCCCACGAAAGTCACCGGCATCTACGCTGACAGTCAAGTGGTCGGCCAAGCGCTGGTTACCCAAGAGTTCGTTACCGAACTGCAGATGGCCAGAGCCGACTCGGCACTCGGTATCAGCATAGAGCCCGGCGCCGGCGTCAAGACGGTGCTTGCTGGCCTAGAACGCGTGGTTGCTGACAACCCGACGGTCGTGGTCCAAGACAAGCAGAGTTTTGCTGAGGCTCAACGCGCCCAAGTCAACACCTTGCTCTACCTGATTTACGCCCTGCTGGCATTGGCCATCGTGATTGCGGTCCTAGGCATCGTGAACACGCTGGCATTGAGTGTGATCGAACGGACCCGGGAGATCGGCTTGCTGCGTGCCGTCGGGCTGACGCGCGGTCAACTTCGCCGCATGGTTCGGCTCGAATCAGTCGCCATCGCCATCTTGGGCGCCGTGCTCGGCATCGGTGCCGGACTGGTTTTCGGCCTCGCATTACAGCGCTCGTTCGCCGAGGACGGGATCACCGATCTGGCGATACCGCTTGGCTCCTTGGTGGTTTTCGTGGTCGTCTCGGCGATCGTGGGAATCTTGGCCGCAGTTTTGCCGGCCAGGCGCGCCGCCAAACTTGATGTGCTCACGGCCATTGCTGGCGAATAGCGAGTCAAGAACGGCCCAGCGCTGATTGGCTTCGCCAGACAATCGGCTGTTAGACTCGACAAGTTGCCAATTTTGGCGACCCCTCCTGTGGCGGAAAGCCCGTCACCGTTTAGTCCGAAGGAGATCGCAGTGTCACTGCGCAAGTATGAAGTCATGGTCATCCTTGATGGCGATGTCGATGAGCGCTCGGTCGAGAAGAGCCTCTCCACCTACCTGACCAACACCGTCGTCAGCGACGGCGGCACGGTAGATGAGATCGATGTCTGGGGCAAGCGTCGCTTCGCCTACGAGATCAACAAGAAGTCCGAAGGTATCTACGCCGTTATCGGCATGTCGGCTGAGCCGGCTTCGGTCAAGGAACTCGATCGTCAGCTTTCGCTGAACGAATCGGTCATTCGCACGAAGGTTACGCGTCCGGACGTTAAGTGACCTTGTGGACGACGCCGAAACTGTCGTCCAGATAAGTCACACTCGTCGCAGACCAACGCTCGAAAGGCAGATTCATGGCAGGCGAAACCAAGATCACCATTGTCGGCAACCTCACCGGCGACCCAGAACTCAAGTTCACCCCTTCGGGAGCAGCGGTCGCGAACTTCACGGTGGCGTCCACGCCGAGCACCTTTGACCGCCAAACCAACGAGTGGAAGGACGGCGATCCGCTGTTCATCCGCTGCGATGCTTGGCGCCAGATGGCCGAAAACGTCGCCGGTTCCCTCACCAAGGGAATGCGTGTGGTTGTCACCGGCAATCTTCGGGTTCGCAACTACGAGCGCCAAGACGGCTCTCGTGGCACCAGCGTTGAAATGCAAGTCGACGAGGTCGGTCCTTCGTTGAAGTACGCAACCGCCCAAGTCACCCGGACCAGCGGTGGCGGCTCTGGCGGCGGCTTCAACCAAGGCGGCGGTTTCGGTGGCGGTCAGTCCGCGCCGAAGTCCGATGCCGGCGCATGGGGCAACCCCGCGCCGCAGGCACCGGCTCAGGGCAACAGCCCGTGGGGCCAAAGCGCCGGCGGTGCACCCGAAGAGCCCCCTTTCTGATCTAAATCTCAACCCAATTTTCCAGGAGCATCATGGCTAAGCCAGTTATCCGGAAGCCGAAGAAGAAGAGCAACCCGCTCGCGGCTGCCGGCGTTACCACCATCGATTACAAAGACACCGCACTGCTGCGGAAGTTCATCTCCGATCGCGGCAAGATCCGCGCTCGTCGCGTTACCGGCGTTTCCGTCCAGGAACAGCGCCTGATCGCTAAGGCGATCAAGAACGCGCGTGAGATGGCTCTGCTGCCCTACACCTCCAGCGGCCGCTGAGTAAGGAGCAGAACAAAATGAAGCTCATCCTCACCCACGAGGTTTCGAACCTCGGTCAGCCCGGCGACATCGTCGAGGTTAAGGACGGCTACGGCCGTAATTACTTGCTGCCGCGCAACTTCGCCATCCGTTGGACCAAGGGCGCAGCCAAGCAAGTCGAATCGATCAAGGCTGCCCGTGAATCGCGTGCGATCCACGATCTGGAAGCCGCTCAGTCGATCAAGGGCAACCTTGAGGCCAAGCCGGTCAACGTTTCGGCCCAGGCTGGCGAAGGCGGCCGCCTGTTCGGCGCGGTCACCGTTTCGGACATCGCCGAAGCGTTCGCCGGTGTCGGCGCTCAGGTCGATAAGCGTCGGATCGAGGTCGGTAACCCGATCAAGGCCCTCGGCGCCCACACGGTAACCGTGCGCGTTCACCCTGAGGTCCTAGCGACCGTCAAGTTGAACGTCGTCGCCTCGAAGTGAAGTCAACGTCGCCGGGTCCTGCTAAACGCAGGGCCCGGCGCTTTGCTATCTGGGTACTAGCGGCCGCGCTGCTGGCCGGCTGCTTTGGTGGTTCTTCGACCGAGGAGGCCAGTGAGGCAGCACCCAAGTACCTTGCACCTTCGGACATCAATCCGTCGAAGAACTTGGTTGAAGGCGGCTCACTTCGCATTGGTCTGGAAACGTTTCCGGCCAACTTCAATCCGGTCCACACCGACGGTGCGATCAGCACCGCAACTCAAATACTTGCGCCCACCTTTGGTGGTGCGCTGCGGATTCTTGATGACGGCACCTGGAAAGTAGATCCGAACTACGCCAGGAGCGTTGAGGTCAAGTCCACTGATCCGTTGACGATTCGGGTCAAGCTGAACAAGTCGGCCAAATGGCAAGACGGTTCGACAATTGATTCAAGCGACATGGTCGCCTTTGTGAAAGCCATGCAAAGCGAAGAATTCGCCGCCGCGGCTACCCCGGCATTTCAACAGATTTCGGCCGTAAAGAAGGACGGCGATTTCGGCTACAGCGTGGTTTTCACCAAGCCCACCGCAGACTGGCCGGCTGCCATTTACCCGGCATTGCCGTCGAAGGCCACGAACGATCCGGCGGTTTTCAACGAGTCGTTCAAAACCAAGGCGCCGCCGGCAAACGGACCATTTCAGGTGGCCTCGATCGACCGCAAGACCAGCACAATCAGCCTCGAGCCAAACCCCAACTGGTGGGGCAAAGAGCCGCTGCTCGACTCGATCGTGTGGCGAATTGCCGACGCCGGGGTATTGGCGAAGGCCTACCGCGCAAAAGAGCTGGACGCGATGTGGGTGACGGCGCAGAACCGAAACGAGTTCATCAATCGATCGGGCTTACGCAGTGCCAGCGGCTCGCAATGGTCGCACTTGACTCTCAACGGAGCGAGCGGGCCGTTGCAAAACGCCAAGGTACGTCGAGCGATCGCCTTGGCGATCGATCGCGACGCCATCGTGCGCGCGACCACCAAACAGCATTTGGCTAAGTCTCAGCGGCTAGATTCGGTTGTCTTGGTGCCTGGACAGGCAGGCTATTTGCCCTCGCCGGCGATGAAACAAGATCAGGCCGAAGCTCGAAAACTGCTCGCCGCTGCCGGTTGGGAGCTACCCACCGAAGGGGCAACGGCCGAACGCAAGGGCGATCGGCTCGTGCTCCAGATGGTGGTGCCCTCCGCGCCGAAAAGTGCCAAAGAACGAGCCTCACTCATTGCCGCTGACCTACGCGAAGTCGGGATCAAGGTCAAAGTCAAAGCCGTCGACGAGGAGAAGTTCTTCGACGAAGTTATCTACCCGCTCGATTTTGACTTGACCACCTTCACCTGGGAAACCGAGTCGTATTCGATCGCTGCGGCAAAGAAACTGTTCAGCCCAATTGACAGCCCAACCAATTTCACCGGCCGGACTTCGCCGACCTTGACCAAGGCGTTCAATTCCGCCTTGGAAACGATCGACGACAAAGACCGCGCCGAGAAGATCAGCCAAGTTGATGAAGCTGCCAGGCATCAGGCACTGATCCTCCCGCTGGCGGTGTGGCCGAAGGTACAAGCGGTCCGCACCCGGCTCGCCAACTACGGCCCGACGACGTTCGCCGACTTGGACTGGACGATCGTCGCCTTCATGGGTAAGCGGGAGTTCGACTGATGGCGCGCACCCGGCGCGAGGCTGTCAATTGGCCGACGATTCTGCGCGAGTTGACCGTGATCGACGTGGTCGACGTTTCGGCCACCACACGGCGGATCACGCTAAGTGGTGACCAGTTGGCGAAGTTCGAGGTCGCCGGCGGGACGGCCGCCGCATTCGCCAGTGAGGGTTTCGACGATCACGTCAAACTGCTGGTTCCTTTGGCCGGAACAGACCGGCCACCACTGCCGGTCCAAGGCCCAGACCGTCTCGAGTGGGGCGGTGCCGGGGGCAGGCCAGTTGCCAAGGACTACACCCCGCGGCGCTTTCGGCCCGCGAACGGTTCGGTGCCCGGGGAACTAGAACTTGACTTCGTGCTTCACCCGGGCGGCTTCGCTGCGGAGTGGGCGCGGCGAGTTACACCAGGGGAACTGGCTTGGGTGGTCGGCCCAACCCGCTCGTTGCTTTTGCCCACCGGTGTGGAGCACCTGGTCTTTGCGGCCGACGAGACGGCGCTGCCGGCGGTGGGTCGCCTACTTGAATCTTGGTCGACGGACGTCAGCGCTGACGTGGTGGTGAACGTGCCGGGCGAGGACTCCGAACAGGACTTGGTCGCACCTGAATCGGTGAACCTGATTTGGGCGCACGGCACCACGGCTTGGCTTGATGAAGTTCGCCGGCTCACGCCGGTGATCGGGTCAACTTTCTGCTGGTTCGCCGGTGAGTCGGCGGCGGTGCGCGAGCTACGTCGTTTCGCGACAACTGACTGGTCAGTCCCGCGAGATTGCCTCGACGCCACGGGCTACTGGCGGACTTGACAAGTTAGTTGTTTTGCGGCTCAGCGCCGACAAAGCCGTGGACAACTCTTGGTGAACAAATAGGTTCGATATTTTTTCGATCCACACCTTGTGACTGGCGTTTACGCAGGTCAGAGGCCATTGTGACGCCGATCACAATCGAGAATCCACAGCTTCGTCCACCGACTGTGCACAATCTCGCTCGGCGTTTTCCACAGATCTTCCGGACTTGTTCACACCCCTTGTGGACGTTCGTCTCGCTCGAATTGAGCGCTGGCCGTAACCTCTAGGAGGTGGTTGTTTCGGGACTTCACCGCGACCGAATCTGTCGGGGCATCCTCCTAGAGTTCAAGTACTTGTAGCTGCGCCTGAGGAGAGCCGTGAGCGTCACCGATTTGTACGATTCGGAACCCAACCGAAGCGGTGCAGCGGCCTATTCTCCGCCCCAGGACATGGCCGCCGAACAGAGCGTTCTTGGCGCGATGCTTTTGTCGAAGAATGCGATCGACCCGGCAGCGGACCTGCTGGAGAGCCGAGACTTCTACCGGCCGGCACACGAACTGATCTTCGACGTGATCTGCGATCTGGCCAGTCGAGGTGAGCCAGCAGACGCAATCACCGTCGCCGCGGAGTTGACTCGCCGCGGTGAAATCGGCCGGATCGGCGGTGCGGTCTACCTGCACGACTTGGTGCAAGGCGTCCCGATTGCAGCCAACGCCGACTACTACGCCCAGATTGTGCACGAGAAGGCCGTGTTGCGTCGCCTCGTCGAGGTCGGTCAGCAGGTTGCGCAGCTGGGGCAGTCGGGCACTGGTGAACTCGAAGACATCGTCGATCGGGCACAAAAAGCCGTGCTCGACGTCGACGGCACGAAGTCCTCGGAAGACTACTCGGTGCTTTCAGATTTGATCCCGGCGACGATCGACGAACTAGATGAACTGCAGAACCGCTCGGGTGAAGTCAAGGGCGTCATGTCCGGGTTCAGCGAACTCGATCGCCTCACTACCGGCTTTCGCGCCGGTCAGATGATCGTCGTGGCGGCCCGGCCCGGCGTCGGCAAGTCGACCATCGGTCTGGACTTCGTGCGCCACGCTTCCATTCGCCAGGGGCTGACCTCGGCGATCTTCAGCCTGGAAATGACCAGCTCGGAAATCGCGATGCGCATGCTTTCGGCCGAAGCCAAAGTCAGCATTCAAAACATGCGCGCGGGTTCGATGACGCAGCGCGACTGGGATTCGATCGGCCGGGTCATGTCGACGGTGCAAGCCGCGCCAATCGTGATTGACGACAGCCCAAACATGACCTTGCCGGAGATTCGTTCCAAGGCCCGGCGGATCAAGAAGCAGCAGGGACTCGATTTCATCGTGCTCGATTACCTGCAGTTGATGACTTCAGGCAAACGAGTCGAGAATCGCCAAGTCGAAGTTTCAGAGTTCAGCCGCCAAATTAAATTGTTGGCCAAGGAACTCGAGATTCCAGTGGTCGCGATCAGCCAGTTGAATCGTGGCTCTGAGGCTCGCCAAGACAAGACCCCCCAGCTATCTGACCTGCGCGAGTCCGGCTCAATCGAACAGGATGCCGACATCGTCATGTTGCTGAACCGGCCTGATCAGAACGGATCAGGCGAATCAGACCGTCCCGGCGAAGCTGACATCATCATTGCCAAGAACCGGTCCGGACCGGTCAACAAGGTGCCGGTCTCCTTCCAAGGTCACTACTCACGCTTCACCCCGATGGCCCGGACGCCCGAACCCGACAACGGCGGTGCTTCGGCCGCCGACTTCAGTTGAGCCGAACCGGAACCGACCAGTAACCGGCAAACGGTTCGACTTCGGTTTGGACCTGCCGGTTCGAGAACTCGATTTTTCCGGCGGCGAGCAGCGCTCGCACCACCAAGCGCAGTTCGGTCGTGGCCAACCCGCGGCCCGGGCAAACATGAACGCCGGTGCCGTAAACCAAGTTTTGGCTTCGGTTCGCGGCTGGGTTGAACTCCTCCGGGCCAGCAAACACGCCCGGATCGAGGTTGGCGTTTCGCCAGTTGAGCACGACCTGCTCGCCTGCGGCCACCGGACACCCAGCAACTTCGGTCGCTTCTTTGGCAGTCCGCCGGTTTGAGACGAACGGGTCGTTCAGGCGCAAGATCTCGTCGATCGCGGCTTCTAACTCAGGATCGCTTGCGGCTGCGAACGCCTCTTGGTGATCAACGTGTTCGGCCAGCCAAGCTACGACGACTCCGATGCACCGCGCCACCGAGGACAAGTCACCGCCGGTCCAGTTGCGCAAGATCGACGTTATGTCTGCGTCACTGAGCAGTTCGCCATCGGTGGTTCGCAGCGTCATTAGTTCGGCGGTGACGTCGGTGAAATCTCCGGCACGCCTTACTGAGAGCAGATCAGCAATGATCGCGTCGAACTCCGCGGCCACTACGGCGGTCTGGTTCAAGTCAGCGCTGATGATCGCCGCGCGATGCTGGCTGACCCAAGACGTCAACATTTCGGCTAACTGTTCGGGCCAACCCAACCAGGCTGAGGTGCCGTGGACCGCGAAGCGCACTCCTAGGTCGGTCACTGCGTCGAACTCGTTCGCAGCCAAGTCGCGAACGATCTCGCTGGCGATTTGGCTAAGCCCCGGCTCCAGGGCCGCGATCCGCGTGGGCGTGAAGAATTGGTCGATCAACCCGCGAAATTCTAGGTGTTCGTCCCCGTCGAGGCCGTTCGGAACTTGTCGAAATCGTGAAACCGAGTTGGAGAAGAGTTCTCGGTTGTGTGCGATCGCCACCACGTCAGCGTGCCGGTTGAAAACTAGTCGCTGTGCTGCGTCGCGCGAAGTTTGGCCAAATCCACTCACCCCCTGACTCTGCCTTAAGTGAGGGTCACCTTGCTAGCAAACTTACGGCTCGTCCGTGATCGCCGTGACAAGTTGACTAACCGCTGTCGGCGGACCAGCGACCGACCAAATTAGGCCGTGGGCCTGAAATTGAAGGGCAGAACCGCCAACGGCGGTGATCAGCGCCGCGCCGGGCAGCCAATCCCAAGGTGGTGTGCTGTGTTGTAGCCAACAGCCGAGCCGCCCGGTGGCGACCTCGACGAAATCAAGTGAACCGGAGCCAAGCATGCGGATTGTGGTTGGCAGTGAGGCCGCCCGCGACCACGCTTCGAACCCGGCGCCGCCAGAAATGAAAGTCGGGTGCGCATAGGTGGCCAAACTCAACTCGTCGATCGGTCGATCGAGCAACGGCGGCAATGGCACCGAGTCGACAGCCAAGCCGATCTTGGGTCCGCCGACGTGAACCGTGCCCGAAGAGTGGTGGGCGACGGCGCCGATCCGCGGCTGATCGTCTTGGGTCAACGCAATCGCCGAACACCAGTAGTTCGAACCGTTAGCGAAGTTATAGGTGCCATCCACCGGGTCGATCACCCAACAACGACCGGAGGAGCCAACTCTCGCTGCCCCCTCCTCACCAATGATGCTGTCGTTTGGTCGTTCGACGGCCAACCGCTGGACCACATAGGCCTCGGCCGCAAGATCGGCCGAGGTCACCAGATCAGCCAAGTTCGCCTTGGAGCGAGCGGCCAAATCGCTGGTGTCTCGCACCTTCGCGGCAAGTTTGGCCGCTTCGCGAGCCATATCCGCAGCGAGTTCGACGTCAGCGTTTGCGACCATCATCTAGCAACCGTAACGACCGTTAGTGCTGGTTCTGCCAAGCCGCTTGATCCCACCTAGCCCGTGACTGGGTGGAGGCGCCGATCAGTGCCAGCGCGAGGTAAAGCGCGTACCAGTACCAGTCGTGCGGGATGTTCTCGGTGACGGCGTACTCATCGAAGGCGCTGCTGTCGACCGCGCCGGTCAGCAGCATTACGCCGGTAACGGTTGCCGAGGCGCCACCAAGAGCAGACAACACGATGAGCAGCAGGCTCGGCAGGTCGGCCGCGATTGCGGCAATACCCAAAATTGCGCCGACGCCAATTCCGGCCAGCGCAATCAACCAGTTCCACGAAACCGACATCGCACCCATCAATGCCGCACCGGCGGCGAAGCCCAGCGACATGGTGGCCAGCAGCACCGCGACCCAGTAGTAGAGGTAGGCGACGGTCGCGAAGATCAGCGCCAGCACGAAACCGACGATCCAGCCGCTGGCATGAGCCAAGAAACCTTGATCCCAGACAGCGGCCACCAGTCCGGCACCGAGGTTGAAGCCCACGAATGCACCCCAGATCGAAATCACGAACCGAAGTGCCATGGCGCCAAAGAAGCAAAACAGCAAACCGACGATGACAGCGGCGGTACCAAGTGCGATGTCGTTCATTTGACTCAACCTAGCGGTCAGTCGAGGCAAACCGCGGGAAGCTCGAACCAACGCAGGCGTTCAAACTCCGGGCTCAGCCGGGTGGCCGGTTTGCCTAAAACAGGAACTGGCCTGGTCGAAGCCAACTGTTCGGCTTCGACCAGATAGCCGGCCAGCGCCGATTCTGGTGCCCGGTCGTCGAGGTGCGGGTAGCGCATTTCGCCGGTTGTTTGGTCGTAGTGGACTTGGTCGAGCCGAAGTGGTGGTTCGACTTTGCCGTCCAAGTGGTGCCAAAGGCCGCTGGCGGTATCGAAGCGGTAGTCGGGCAGGAACTGCGCGCCGTGGTTGGCCACGAACTTCACCGCCGAGATCAAATAGTCGATCACCGCATCGGACACGAAGTAGTTGAAGTTCACTCGGACCCAACCTGGTTTGATTCCTTCGCAGCCGCCACTGATTTCGTGTTCGAATTCGTGCGAGCGTTCAACGTCGATCCCCAGCAGGCGGTGCCCGTATGGGCCGGCGCACGAACAGCCGCCGCGAGCCTGAATGCCAAACAGGTCGTTTAGCAACGAAACGACGAAGTTGTGGTGCAAATGTTTGCCGCGACGACCATCTGCGCCGGTTGCGTAGATCACGAACGAGACGATCGACAAGCGTTCGGCCGCCAGGTTGCCGAGCATTTCAAGGTTCGGTTCTGGGCGCCACTGCTCAATCACTTGCTGCAGGACTTGTTCTTCGCGGTCTCGGATCACGTCGATGCCGACGGCCTCCTTGAGCCCGAACACCAGACCGGCTCGAATCGATTCGATGATTGCGGGGGTGCCGCCCTCTTCGCGGTGTTCCACATCGGCCAGATACCGGTGTTCGTCCGGGTTCACGTACGCCACGGTCCCGCCGCCGGGGACCACCGGCACCCGGTTCGTCAGCAGGGACTTCCGGATTGCCAGCACACCGGGGGTGCCGGGTCCGCCGATGAACTTGTGCGGCGAGATGAACACGGCGTCCTTGGCCGGGTTGACGTGGTTGTCGCAGGTCGGGTCCATCTCAATTTGAACGTAAGGCGCGGCCGCGGCAAAGTCCCAGAAGGAGAGCGCGCCGTAGCGGTGCAGCAGTTCGGCGACTGCGTGCGTATCGGTCAAGATTCCGGTGACGTTCGAAGCGGCCGAGAACGAGCCGATTTTGAGTGGCCGGTCTTGGTACTTGACTAACTCTCGTTCAAGCGCAGAAAGGTCCACGTGGCCGTCGGGGTCTTCGCCGATGGTGACCACGTCACAGATCGACTCGCGCCAACCCAACTCATTTGAATGGTGCTCGAACGGACCGATGAAAACCACCGGCCGTTCGGCAGCCGGGATTTGAGCCGACAGGTCGTATTTGGCGTCAAGGTCGGCCGGAATCCGAAGATTCAACAAGCCGATCGTCTTGTCGATCGCGGCGGTTGACCCCGAGCCACAAAACAGGATCGCCACGTCGTCATCGGCCCCGATGCCAGCGCGAATCGTGCGCCGCGCGTCCTCGCGGAGCCGGGTCGTCTGCAGGCCAGTGCCGCTGGACTCGGTGTGGGTGTTGGCATACCGCGGTAGCACTTGCTCGCGCAGGAAGTCTTCGAGGAAGCCGAGTGACCGACCACTTGCGGTGTAGTCGGCGTAGGTGACTCGTCGCGGGCCATAGGGGCCATACATGACTTGATCGTCGCCGATGACCGACTCGCGGATTCGCTTCAGCAGCGCGGGTTCAGTCATGGGTACAACCTAACCAAAATCAGTGCCGTCGGCGGGCTCACTGGTAGGTAATTAAGTCCGGATGCGGCCGCACCTTCTGCCACGTTTGCGGAACCGTCAGCATGGGCTGATCCTCATCGAGGAAGTTCTTCCAGCCCCAGAAAACTCCGGCGGGCGCGTCAGCGCGAATGTTGTGCCAAGTGTTGTGCTTTGCCGCTGGCGCACCCTGGCCGTCGACGTGGATCACCATTGCCAACTCCGGCCGGTTGGTCACCAATTTCGACCGGTTGCGCACCATCTGAGTCTGAAACTGGTGAACCACGAAAAGTTTCTGCGGCAGGGTGTGCCGAACGGTGAGTTCAGCCAGCCAAGCTGTCACCGAATTGATTTCGGCGGCCGTCATATGGCCGATTCGTTGCAGCGGCTTGCCTTTGGGACCTAGTTTCCACTCCGGATCGACTGCCAGCCCGACGTGTGGTTCGAGCAGCAGCGAGCGATACTCCTTGGCCTGGGCGAGCGCTTTGCCGCGGCCAGGCTGCAAGTCGAGGATGACGGTCACGCCGGCGGCTTTCGCCTCATCTATTAGTGGTCGCAGTTCGGCCACCGGCGTTCGCCTCGAGTAGTCGCGCCTTTTGCCCGGGCCCGCACTGGCCACGGTGGCGATGATCTCGAAGGCCGGAGCGAACGACTGGTTTGGTGCCGCCGCCTCATATTTACGCACCAGATTCTGGACCCGCTTGACTGACTTTCGCGGACTTTGCTCACCGAGAATGCCAAGAGCAGCAGTTTGCGGGTGGCCATACAGCGCGAGGTAGCGGTGACCGGGCAGCGCCAGGTATCCGCCGGCGGGCACGGTCGCTTCAGCGCGCACGGCTTCAACCGGGTATTTCTTGGCTCCGACGGCGAGCAGGGGACTCTTCTTCGTGCGCTGCAGGGCCTTGATCGAAGCGGCATCAGTGCGCGGATCTTTGGTGGTAAGGATCAGTTTTGCGCCACCGAGTTCGGCAAGGAACTTCAACTCCGGACTCGGCGCGGCCACGGTGGCGATTACCGCCGAACTTTTACGTGTCGGCGGTTCTAGCTCGCTGACCTCAACTTGGTCCAGGTCGACCACCTTCGCGCCGAGGCGCTTTGCCTCGGCCTTCCCGGCGGCGGTAGCGGGCAGCACCGGGATGGAGAACTCTCGTGCCACGCGTAGTGCTTCGCCGTCGGCCGGATCAGCTAGTACGACTGCTTTCGCCGAGTCGAACAAGAAGTGCGACGCGGCCACCTGAGCGCCAGAAGCCGACGCCGTCTGCACTCCGGTCGGGGTTGCCAAGGAGACGTTCGAGGTGCTCGATGCCGCCTCGTAGCCGTCACAACCAGCGACCAGCGAACTGGTCACAAAGATCGCGACGAGAAGCGGCAGCAGTCGGCGTACTGATTGGCTCACCGGTTAGACGGTACCCGCCGTTTTGCTGGCGGCACTAGGTGCGGCCGATATGCTCACCCGGTGATCTTGCAAGCAGAAGCCCAAATTGACGGTCTAGCCGGGTTCATGATCGACCTGATGGAAAAGATGGGTCTGGTGGGCGCGGCGATAGCCGTCGGCATGGACAACCTCTTCCCGCAGATCCCCAGCGAAATCGTCCTGCCGATGGCCGGACTGGCGGCGAGCCAAGGGACTTTCTCACTGGCTGGTGCGTTGTTCGCCACCACCGCGGGCTCAGTGATCGGCGCTTGCATCATGTACTGGCTGGGTCGGATTTTTGGCCGCGAGCGTACCGCTTGGCTATTCATCAAGACGCCGTTGTTGAAGCTCTCGGATCTCGAAGCGGCAGAGGCGTGGTTCGCCAAGCACGGGCGCAAAGCAGTCTTTTTCGGTCGGATGGTGCCAATTTTTCGCAGCCTGATTTCGATTCCGGCCGGGGTCGAGAAAATGAACTTTTCCCTGTTCGTCTTACTAACGACGATCGGCAGCCTGATCTGGAACTCGATCTTCGTCGGCGCCGGCTACACCTTGGGCGAAAACTGGCACGTGATCGAGCCGTACGCCGACTGGTTCCAGCGCCTGGTGATCCTTTCGGTGCTGGTGGTCTGCGGCTGGTTCGTGGTCACCCGGGTGCGCGAACTTCGCGACCCGCGTGAACGCTGATGGCCCGCCTAGTCCTGCATTGACGGCGGAATCCCGGCGTTCTCCTCGGCGGCCTTGACCAGTTTGTCCTTCAGCCGGGTCAGGTCCGCTTCGGACCAATCGGCCGGTTGCAGTATCTGAGCCCACGCGCCGACGTGTTCGCCGACGAAGTTGTGTCCGTGTCCGGGCGGAACCCCCATCGAAACAGCCATATCGGCCGAGGTCTGCCAGAAGGTGATGATCGGGAACCAGCGCATCGACGGTGCGACGTCGGCGCCATGAGGTTCGCTCAGCCAGTCCGGTTCGTTCCAGATCAGGTCTGGGCTCCACCAGGTAATCGGGTCGGAGGTGTGCACCAAATACAACACCCGCGGGGACTTCCACGGCTTGTTGGCCGGGATCGAGTCTTGCCAAACCGAGTTAGTGAACCGGACGATTCGGCCGTCGCGGAAAACCGGTTCGATCTCCTTGCTTCCGGGTGCACGATTGTTTCGGAATTCGGAGTAGAGCTCGTTGAAGTTCGGCGGACCGACAAACAGCACCCCCGAAGTGCGGTTGCGCAAGTCGGCTTCGCCGCTGAACGCGGTTTCCATCGCGAATGAGCCGAGGCTCTCACCAAAGACATAGAGTTTGGGCCGCGATTCGACCGGCAACTCCAGCCAGCGTTCGTAGACCTCGTCGAACAGGGCGCGCCCGGCGTTGCGGGCAGCGGTCTGGTCGACCAGGAACGACACCCACGATGGCAGATAGGAGTACTGCATCGAGACAATCGCTGAATCGCCATCTGTCAGGTACTCAAACGAGTTGGAGGCGCTCGGCTCGATGAACCCCGAACCGGTCGAGCCAGCAACAAGCAGGTGTCCGCGTTCAAACCCTCCGGCGCGAACTAGGTCATCAACGGCAAGGGCAGCGCGCTCCTCGACGTTTTCAGCGTTTGCCGTGCCGGCGTAGGCTCGGATCGGATCCAAGGCGGGCCTGCCAGTGAACTCGGCGATTTCCTCGCCAGTTGGCCCACGCCCGACGAACCGGCGACCTTGCCGGCCCAAGTCTTCCCACTTGGCTAGGGATGCCTCGCTGCCTGAACGAAGTTCGCTCGTTGGCTGTTCTAGCGTCTTGGGGATTTGTACGTCGCCGAGGGCGAACGAGGAGTCGACTGCCTTGATCACGTTGTCGAAAACTAGGCCGCTCAACGCCAAGAAAGTGAGCACGCTGACCACCAGCACTGCGGATGCTTTTGCCGCCTTGGGGCCGATTACGCGTCGAAGTAGATTGCTCAACCAGTTCGAGGCTTTCCGCAGGCCGCGGCCGACGGCAACCAGCAGGATGAACAACACGATGCTCAGCAGCGGGACAGTCAGATAGCGCCAAGTGCTCGCCGGTCCTTGGCCCATGAGTTCGCGGATCTGATTCTGCTCGCCGGTACTGATCGCCGACGCGATCGCGATCCCGGCCGCCGCAGTCCCGCCCAGTGCTCGCCAGTGCCAAGTCTTAGTCGGAATAGTGTCGCGATTGGCAAAGGCCCGCCAAAGCCAAGCGATCAGCACACCGATGCCGTAGCCGATGGCCGCCGAGATTCCCGCAACTGCGCCTTGGAACAAGGCCGGGCGTGGCAATAGCGATGGCATTAGCGACATCGCGGCAAATGCAAATGCACCGACGAGTCCAGGAAGCGTGTACTGGAATCTCGGCATTTTTAGGCGGGGCACGGCTGAACTCTATGTCATGGCTATCCGGCCGCGACATGGAACGGAAAAGGTACTTACCGGTACGGTGACCAAGTGCCGTACCAACTTTTGATTGACGGGTCTTGGCGTGACGCCGAAGGCCAAGCAACCTTTGAGGTAGAGAATCCCGCGACCGGTCAAGTCCTTGCCACGGTGGCCGATGCTTCAGTCGCGGACGGCCAAGCAGCATTGGCCGCAGCGGTAGCCGCCCAGGCAAAGTGGGCTAAGACGGCTCCGCGAGATCGCGGTGAAATCCTGCGGCGGGCCTACGAACTAATCGTCGAGCGCACGGACGAGTTGGCCGAGCAAATGACGGCCGAGATGGGCAAGCCGGTCGCCGAATCGAAGGCCGAAATCGTTTACGGCGCGGAGTTCTTTCGCTGGTTCGCCGAAGAGGCTGTTCGGATCGGCGGCCGCTACGCCACCGCTCCCAATGGGCAGACGCGGTTGGTCACGTTGAAGCAGCCGGTCGGGCCGTGCCTCATGATCACTCCGTGGAACTTCCCGCTGGCGATGGGCACTCGCAAGATCGGCCCGGCGATCGCGGCTGGCTGCACCATGGTGGTCAAACCGGCAGCGTTGACCCCGCTTTCGATGCTTAGCCTTGGTGAAATCTTGCAGGAAGCGGGTCTGCCGGCCGGGGTGCTCAACATCGTCACCACTACGAACACCGGACCGGTGATGGAGCCGATCATCACTGATCGGGCGCTTCGCAAGTTGACCTTCACCGGCTCCACCGAGGTTGGCCGCACCTTGATCGCTCAGTCGGCTGAACAGGTGCTGCGAGTGTCGATGGAATTGGGCGGAAACGCGCCGTTCATCGTTTTCGACGACGCTGACCTCGACAAGGCGGTTGCCGGGGCGATGCTCGCCAAGATGCGCAATCTTGGTGAAGCATGCACCGCGGCCAACCGGTTCATCGTGCACGAATCGCTTGCCGATGAATTTGCGCGCCGGTTCGCCGCCGAAATGGCGAAGGCTCCCACCGGACCGTTGGTTGAGGCAAAACAGCGCAACAAGGTTGCCGAACTTGTGGAAGACGCC
>JAPXRA010000002.1:0-27153 GCA_033813795.1 Aeromicrobium sp.
CCAACGATTGCTCAAGCTGAGCAAGCAATCGGGCCTCTTCTTCCGACAGTGGCACGGCAGAACTCCTAGATCAGGTGGGTGACTACGATTCTAGACAACCAATGGTCTGCAAACCACCCGAATGTCCGGTGAATTCACCAATGCGCCGTACTTGAAGTTCAAGATCGAGAAGTTCTTGGCGCGCCTCGGGTGCAGAATCGGCGATCCCGGCGGGCAGGTGATCGGCGAATACCCGAACTCCCTGACTGATCTTGGGCGTGAAACCTTGGGCCGAAACCAGTTCGTCGAGTTCGCCTTGAAGCCACCGGCGGGGCCCCAGACTCGCGAAGTCCCAGCTTGCATCCGGCACGGCAGATACCAAGACACTTGCACCGGCAAAATCGCCAGCTGCAGCTCGAGCGGCCACGGCCGCGACCCGGCCTGCCACCAGAACACTTAGCCAGCCATGCGCGCGAAGTACCCCACGCGCCGCCTGCAGCGCTTCGGCTGGATCGTTCACGTGTTCAAGCACGCCGTGGCAGATGACCAGATCGAAACTGCCCGGCTCAACCAAGTTGACCAAGGTAGAAGTGTCACCAAGTAGGCCAGTGACCTGCACGCCTGATTCGGTGGCGCGCCTAGCCGAAGCGGCGAGCGCATCTGGACTCGGGTCAACTACGACAACCTCGTGACCCAAGGCGGCGACTTGAACCGCATCCGAGCCAGTCCCGCCGCCTAGATCAAGCACCTTCAACCGAGTGCTACTACGCGAATCGCTAGCGGCAGCCTCCAGTGCGTCTACGACCGATTGCCACGACAGCACCGTGCGGATTGGACCCATGGTTCAACCTTCCCACAGGTTCGGCGCTCCGGTGAGCACCGGCGACACGATACGGTCGCCAGATGAAGTTTTGGACGACGCATGGCTGAGATCATCGTCGTCGGCAGTGGCTTCGCTGGGCTGTCTGCCGCGGCACGGTTAGCCAAACTCCGCCACCGGGTCACCGTACTTGAGCAAGCCGACCACCCTGGCGGGCTCTTGCTCGGCCGCAAAATCGGCGGGCAGACCTGGGCTGCGGGGCCACAAAGCGTGACACTCCCGGGAGTCTTTCGCGATCTGTTTCGCAAGTCCGGCCGCCCGATGGACGCCCTGATCACAATCTCGGCCGCGCCAAGTCGCCGGCACGTGTTTCCCCGGCGGTTCGCCAAATCTGAGATCGTGCTCGACTTGCCGTTTGGGACCCGCAGCGCACAACACGATGCGGTCGTCGACGCTTTCGGTGCCGACGCCTGGTCGAGTTGGGTCGATTCACTTGCTGGCCCGTGGGACACCCTGCGACGTGCCGTGCTCGAGTCGGTCGAGCAAACTCTCACCCCGGCAACCACGGCAGCCATGTTCGACTCCCAGACGATCGAGATACTTGCAAAATCGCTGCCAAAACGGTTGCGCCCGATGGCCGGTGACCTTGGGCCGGCCGAAGTTACCGGATTAGCAGTGGACGCAGTTATCCATTACGTCGAGCGCAATTTCGGCCGCTGGGTCTTCGACAGAGAAATGATCGGCCTGGCCAATGCCCTAGTCACCCGACTAGCCGAGCGTCGGGTGCCGATCGAGACTGACACGAAAGTTGTGGGCGTTTCACCCGAGCCGGGCGACCGTTGGCAGGTCCACACTCAAGACGGTCCGAGTCGCTCGGCAGACTTTGTAGTTTGGGCGGTCGGCAAAGAGCGCCGATTGAGCGCACTGGCTGCCGTTGCTGCCCCCGAACTGGACTTGGCGCCGGACTGGGTGGCCCACGTGCGCCCGAGCGTTCAGGCGTGGCAGAGCGGACCGGGCCGCTGGGTGTTTTGCACGATCCAGGGCGCTGACCCGATTGCCTTGGCGCAACAGGCAGGAGTGGACTTCACTTCGGCGCAGGTTTTTCGGCCCACCGAATCCGAACGAACCACAGGCCAAGAGCCGGTGTTCCTCACCCGCGAACAACACTGGGGCCGAGCCTGTATCGAGTCCGAGCCCGGGTTCTGGCGGGTCGGTGCCGCGGCACACCCTCTGGCCGGACTCGAGTGGACCGGGATGGGCACCGCGGCCCTAGCGCTCCACCTCGGTGCAGCCCCGAGGTGACTTAGACCAGACCGTCGGCCCGCAACTGGTCGAAAATTTCCCGCGTTGCCGGTGAGCGGTTCAAGGTCATGAAATGCAATCCCGGCGCGCCACCGGCCAGCAAATCGCGACAAAGTTGCGTCGCAAGCTCAATACCGAGGCGGCGAACTTCGGCCCGGTCGTGGGCAATCGGCTCGATCTGGTCGAGGATCTCTCGCGGCAGTTCAGCGCCAGAAAGTTCAGCCATCCGCGAGACTTGACCAAAGTTCAAAATCGGCATGATCCCCGGAATGATCGGCAGGTCGCAGCCGCGGCTACGAACCCGCTGCACCAATCCGAAGTAGTCACTCGCGCGAAAGAAAAGTTGAGTGATTGCAAAACTCGCGCCGGCCTTGGCTTTGGCAACTAAGACGTCGGCGTCAACGTCGAGCCCGTCGGCGTCCGGATGCCCCTCCGGAAACGCCGCCACTCCGACTGAGAGCCCTCCGACCTGTTTAGCCAGTTCGACAAGTTCGATCGCGTGGTTCATCCCGTCCGGGTGCGGCTGCCATTCGGCCTGCGGTCCCCCCGCCGGGTCGCCGCGCAAGGCCAGCACGTGGCTAACCCCGGCTGCCACATATTGCTTCAACACCGTTTCCACTTCGCCGGCGCTTTGCCCCACGAGAGTCAAATGGCCAACCGGCAAGAGCGAAGACTCATTGGCGATTCGTTCGGTGATCCGAATCGTCCGGTCCTGGCTAGTGCCGCCGGCACCGTAGGTGACCGAAACGAACGTCGGGTTCAGCGACTTCAGTTGGTCGATGGTCTGCCAAAGTTGTTCTTCACCCTCATCATCTTTGGGCGGGAAGAACTCAAACGAAACTGCAGGAGCAGCCCCAGCGAGAGCATCGACGATGGCGTCTTCGGTCGCAGGCATGGGGTCAACGGTATCGTCTCCCTAGTGAGCAACCCTGCAGCCGATCTCGCCTTTCGGACAGCCGTGGCCGAGTTACTGGCGTCGCAGGCCCAGAGCGCACGCGCTTTGCTAGTTGATGTGGATCCGGCGGTTTCAGACTTACTGGACACCGCCTTGGAGTTCACGGCCGGCGGAAAAATGTTGCGGCCAACCTTCTGTCACGCTGGCTGGTTGATTGCCGGAGGCAACCCCAATGGCGCCGAAGTTGCGGCCGCTGGAGCGGCTTTCGAGTGGCTTCAGGCCAGCGCATTGGTTCACGACGACCTCATGGACGGCTCAGACACGCGCCGCGGTCGACCAAGCGTCCACCGCGAATATGAATCCCGGCACAAATTAAGCAAGTCGCTCGGCGATGCCGAACTTTTCGGAACTCGAGTAGCCATTGTGCTTGGCGATCTTTTGCTGTCGTGGGCCGACGAACAATTCCGCCTAGCAAATCCCGACGTGCGAACTGCAAAACTCTGGGACGCCTGCAAGTCCGAGGTTGCGGCCGGGCAGTTCCTCGACGTGCTGGCGCAAACGAAGAACCAGTTCGATCTCGCTTCGGCGCGCCACGTGGTTCGGTTCAAAGCCGCCAAGTACACCGTGGAGCGGCCATTGCACATCGGCGCGGCCATGGCTGGCGCCAGCGACGGGGTCCTCGCCAAGTTGAGCGCTGTGGCGTTGCCGCTGGGTGAGGCCTTCCAACTTCGAGACGACGTGCTGGGCGTCTTTGGCGATCCGACTGACACCGGCAAGCCCGCCGGCGACGATCTACGTGAGGGAAAACGCACCACGCTGATCGCTCGCACGGCCGAAGTATGCGGTCACGATCGGGTGCTCGAACTATTGGGACATGCCAGCGGAGTCGACGAACTTCGCGACCTGATCGTTTCGACCGGAGCACTCGCCGCGGTAGAAAACGACATCGCCACCTTGACCGAGCAAACGCTCACAGCGATCAAAAAGTTGGGCGGATCGGCCAACGAGATCCTCGATCCGCTGGTTGACGCCGCGATCCGACGGGTCCGCTGAGGTTCCGATACGGCTTTCTTGAGTGCTGGCCCTCTAGAATCGTCCTTGTCCAAAGGAGGAACCGACGTGACTGTCACGGACAACGATGCTCTGGTCGGGCGCACGCTCGACCAGCGTTACGTGATTCACGAGCGGATCGCTCGCGGCGGCATGGCCAGTGTGTATCGCGCCACCGATCTTCGACTTGACCGAACAGTCGCAGTCAAGGTGCTGCACCCGCACTCGCCGGTTGATGGCACACCGGGACATTTCGTCCGCGAAGCCAAATCCTCGGCCAAACTCAATCACCGTGGAATCGTCTCGGTGTACGACCAAGGCATCGACGGTGACACCACCTATCTAGTGATGGAATATGTGCCTGGTCGAACCTTGCGAGATGTGCTGCGCGATGAGGCTCCGATGGCCCCGCGGCGAGCTTTGTCCTATCTGGAGTCAGTGCTGTTGGCCCTAGCCGCAGCACATGACGGCCAAGTAATCCACCGCGACATAAAGCCTGAGAACGTGCTGATTTCGACCACCGGCGAAATCAAACTCGCCGACTTTGGCCTTGCTCGGGCGACCGACGCCGAGTCAAAAACCGAAGGCGTTCTGGTCGGCACGGTTTCCTACCTTGCCCCTGAGATCATCACTCACCAAGGCGCAGATCCAAGATCAGACGTGTACGCCTGTGGCGCCATGCTTTACGAGATGCTGACTGGGTCCAAACCGCATGTGGCCTCCTCACCAATCGCCGTGGCGCACATGCACGTGAACGAGGACGTGAGTCCACCATCGCTGTCCCAGCCGGGTATCCCGCCATATCTTGACGCCCTAGTGCTGCGCGCGATGGCTCGCGACCGGGCCAAGCGCCCACCAGATGCGCGCGTTTTGTTACATCAAGTGCGCCAAGTTCAAGCCGCCTTGTCCGCAGGTCTGGCCGACGATCCCGAACTCACCCAAGACCTTCACCCTGGCACTGGCCCGACTCCCCCGGACCTGCCGAGTTTTGGACCGGTCGGCTCAGCAGGCGAGCCCACGGTGGCCGTTTTCGCTGGCGGTGCCGAACCGACCACGGCGTTTACTGCCGGTGGGCAAAAGCCCGCGCCGACGCCTCGGCCAGTCGAGGCGACCAGTAGCCCGCGCAAGCGACGCGGGCCGATTCTGCTGCTCTTGGCGATAACGACCATGGTTTGCGCCGGTTGGCTTGGCTGGTATGTCGCGATCGGCCGATTCGATCCGGTGCCTAACCTGATCACGCTCAGCAAGTCCGAAGCAATCAAGACCGCCGAGGCGGCCGGGTTCAAAACTGAACTTGCGCCCAGCCAGTACTCCGAGGTTGTCCAAAAAGGCTCGGTGATCGCAACCGACCCAGAACCCGGTTCGCGCCTGTTGCCCGAAGACGTGATCTCCCTGACCCTGTCCAAAGGCAAGGAACGCTACGAAATTCCGGACCTTCGTGGGCGAACACTGGAGGAAGCAACCACCATCCTTGGCGGCCTGAACCTCAACGTTGGCGAACTCACCGAAGCATTCAGCGATAGCGTCGCCAAAGACCAGATAATCAAGTCCCCCAGCCACAAGAGCGGTGACCTGGTCAAGCGCGATACCCCGGTGGACCTGCAGGTGAGCAAGGGCCCCAAACCGATCACGATTGACAGTTACGTCGGCAAGATGGCCGACGCTGCCAAGAAGGCGCTAGAAGCACTCGGTTTCAAGGTCTCGCTTGCTGAAGCGTTTAGCGAGAAGATCAGTTCGGGAACCGTGATCTCACAAAACCCCGCCAGCGGTATCGGTTATCGCGGCGACACGATCTCAATTACGAAGTCCAAGGGGCCCGAACGGATTACTCTGCCGGACTTCTCTGGCATGACCGAAGCGCAAATAAAGGCCGCCCTCGAACCCCTCGGGCTGAAACTGAACGCCTCGCGAAACCCGTTCTCCGGGCCCGACGCGAAGGTTCGCTACCAGTCGCCGTCCGCAGGCGCCAAAGTCAAGCGCGGCTCGACCGTCACGGTGTTCTTGTCCTAAGCAGCCAAAGGCCAGATCAGCCGCGGCCAGCCAGCATCTCGGAGACCAAGAACGCCAATTCCAGCGACTGGGCGCGGTTGAGCCGCGGATCGCAAAGGGTCTCATAGCGGTGCGCTAGATCTTCGGCCGAAAGTCGCATCCCGCCGCCAACACATTCGGTCACATCGTCGCCGGTTAGTTCGACGTGTATTCCGCCAGGCCAAGTACCGAGCGCACGATGGACCTCGAAGAATCCGCGCAGCTCATCGATGACAGCATCGAACTCGCGCGTCTTGTACCCGTTATCAGTCGCAAAAGTGTTGCCGTGCATAGGATCGGTCACCCACGCGACTTCGGCGCCAGCGGCCGTGACCTTCTCCACCAAGGTGGGCAACAGGTCGCGGATCCGGTCGGCACCGAACCGGGTGATGAACGTTACCTTCCCCGGGGTCCGGTTCGGGTTCAACTTTTCGTAGAGCGCCAAGGCATCGTCAGCGGTGCTGGTGGGGCCGAGTTTCACGCCAACGGGGTTGGCAATCTTGCTCAAAAGTTCCACGTGCGCACCGTCGATCTGCCGGGTTCGTTCACCGATCCAGACCATATGAGCCGAAACGTCATAAGGCTGCTCAGTTCGCGAATCAATCCGAGTAAGGGCGTGTTCGTACTCCAACACCAACGCTTCGTGCGAGGAGTAGAAATCGACGGTGTGCAACTGCTCAGAATCGACCCCCATCGCATCCATGAAAGCCAAGGCACGATCGATCTCGTCACCGATCCGCTCGTAGCGTTCGCCGACTGGACTATTGCGTACGAAGTCGGTGTTCCACTCGTGCATTTGGCGCAAATCGGCGTAACCACCGGTGGTGAATGCGCGCGCTAGGTTCAAAGTGGCGCTCGATGCGTGGTAAACATCGACAAGTCGCTGCGGATCAGGAACACGCGAGCCTTCATTGAAGTCAAAGCCGTTGACTGCATCGCCGCGGTAGGCCGGCAAGGTGACTCCGTCACGAGTCTCAGAATCGCTCGAACGCGGCTTGGCGTACTGGCCAGCCAGACGACCGACCTTGACCACCGGGACGCTCGCGCCATAGGTAAGCACAACTGCCATGGAAAGCAGTACTCGAAGCTTGTTTCGGACGTTTTCGGCCGTCACGCCCTCAAAGGTTTCGGCACAATCGCCGCCCTGGAGCAAGAACGCTTCTCCCCTAGTGACCGCGGCCATCTTGTCGCGCAAGGCATCACATTCACCGGCAAAAACTAGCGGCGGCATCTTCCGCAGCGTCTCGACCGCGCGATCGCGGGCGGCAAGATCGGGGTAGTTGGGCTGCTGGGCCGCGCCAATCGAACGCAGCTCTTCAAGAGTGGGGATGCTCACCGCACAAGGATACGGGAGCAGACTGAGCCGAAGGTCAGGCGGCCAAATAATCGGCCTCTACTCTGAGATCTCTTCCCAGATCTCCTCGGCCTCAGCGCGGGCCCGTTCCTTTGCCTGCTGCCGCTCACGATCTTTGTCGCGCTTCTTCGCGTCTTGGGCGTAAAGGTCAACATACTCTTGACCTGACAAGTTCATGATCTCGTACATGATCTCGTCGGTGATTGCCCGCAAGATGTAGCGATCGTCTTCCATGCCCTCGTACCGGCTGAAGTCCAGCGGTTCGCCGAACCTCACGCCCGGGCGGGCGTAGCGGCCAAAAATCTTGCCTGGCGGCGCAACCACGTCAGTGTTGATCACCGCCACTGGAATAACTTTGGCCTTAGATTCCAAGGCGATTCGTGCGACGCCGGTGCGACCGCGATAAAGCTTGCCGTCGTGCGAGCGAGTGCCCTCGGGGTAGATCCCGCAGACCTGGCCCTCCTCAAGCAGGCGCAACTGGGTCCGGATCGCTCCGGCTGCTGCCGAACCGCTGCTGCGATCAATCGGCACTTGACCCGCACCGGAAAAGAACGTTCGCTGGAACCAGCCCTTGAACCCGGTGCCCTCGAAATACTCCGCCTTCGCCACGAACGTCACACGCCGCGGAATCACCAACGGCATGAACAACCAGTCGCTGTACGACAGGTGGTTGCTGGCCAAGATCACTGGCCCGTCGCTGGGCACGTTGTGCGTCCCTTCGGCCCACGGACGGAAGATCAGCTTCAGGAGCGGACCTAGTGCGAGGAATTTGAGGAACCAGTAGAACACCCAAGTGAGATTACCTGCCTGCTTCAGTGTTTGGGAGACCATAGGGCACGATTGCGTTATGTCTGACCAAAACTTTGTCCAGATCAAGCCCGGAACTGAACCGTTCAAAGCCGGCAACGGCCGGATCGGCGTGTTGCTTTGCCACGGCTTCACCGGCTCGCCGGCCTCAATGCGCCCCTGGGCAGAGTATCTGGCCGAAAAGGGCTTCACTGTTTCTGTTCCCAGGCTTCCCGGTCACGGAACCAGTTGGCAGGACATGAACCAAACCGACTGGCGAGATTGGTACGGCGAGGTGGACGCCGCCCTGACCGAACTACAAGACCAATGCGACTGGGTTGGGGTTTGCGGATTGTCGATGGGTGGCGCGCTGTCGCTACGGTTGGCGATCTTCCGCCCCCAAGACGTCGGCGCGTTGGTTCTGGTTAATCCCGCGGTGGCGATGAAGCGACTGGATTTGAAGTTCGTTCCCCTGCTGAGCAAGGTCCTTGGATCGATCCCAGGCATCGGCAACGACATCGCCAAGCCGGGCCAGGACGAGATCGGTTATGACCGCACCCCGTTGAAGGCGCTGGCCTCGCAGCTGCAGATGTGGGCCGGGATCCGCAAAGACCTCGACCAAGTCGAAACCCCGATTCTGATGTTCCGATCGGCCAACGATCACGTGGTCGACGAAACCACCTCCAAGCTCGTCATGCGCACGGTCAGTTCGACAGACAAGGAGCTAGTGGAATTGACCAAGAGTTTCCACGTCGCCACGCTCGACTACGACGCCGAAATGATCATGGAACGCTCAGCGGAGTTCCTCTTGGCGCAATCAGCCAAGAGTTAAGTCAAGGAGCCCTAGGTGAGTACCGACGAGGAATTTGACCGAATCGTCGCTGGGCTGGACGTCGACCCGACCGCAGCAGAACGACTCGATGCGGCAGCGGCCAAGGCAGCCAAAGCCGCCGAGGAACGCAAGGAGACCGAGACAGCCCCGGAGTCAGATTTCGACGACGACCTGTCGTACCGCGATGTCGGGCCGGTGGATCTGCCCGAACAAGACCGGCTGATTGCTTGGGCTTTTCTAGTTGCCGGGCCGGCCATCTTGATCGGGGCGGAACTGGCTTCGAAAAGGCTCTCACCAGTTTTCGTTGGGTTCTTGCTGCTCGGCTGCGCGGGTGCTCTGGTCTATCTGATCTTGGCAAGACCGGCGTCGCAGTCAGCCAGCGATGATCAGACTGAGGACGGAACGGCGCTCTAGCGACGCGAAAGGTCTCCCGCGCCGATGATTCCGGCGTCATTTGCAAACCGCGCCCGCACGATTGGGGCGACTCGGCGATGTCCCCGACCAGTCAGGTGATCGGCGAAGGCAGCGCGCGCCGGTGCAAGCAGGAGTTCATCTGCTTCGCTCACTCCCCCGCCGATCACGAAAACTTCCGGATCTAGGACCGCGGCAATATTTGCCAAACCGATACCCAGCGCGCTGCCCATCTCGCCGAGCCATGAAATCGCCGTCGGATCACCGGAGCTCGCAAGGGCGCTGACCGTCTCGCCGGCGACCGCTTCGGCCGAACCGGCCAATTCCACGAGGGCGTCGCCAATCGGCTCGCCAGCTAGGACCGCAGCCGCCGCTTTTCTGGCCAGCACGCGACCACTCACGAACTGCTCCCAGCAGCCGCTGTTTCCGCATTCGCAGGCTCGTGCCTCGGCGGCGAACCGTTGGTGACCAAACTCCCCAGCCATGCCAAATGAACCGCGATTTAGCTTTCCGCCGCTCAAGATCGCCCCGCCTAGGCCCGTGCCGATCGTGACCATAACCACGTTTTCGGCCCCCATCGCGGCACCAAATTGCGCTTCGGCCCAGCCGGCCGCGTTCGCGTCGTTCTCGACGACGACCGGCAACCCCAGCGCGGCTTCCAATTCGACCCGCAGGTTCTGACCGCGAAGCGGCAGGTGCGGAGAGAACATCACCGAAGAGCGAGTGCGGTCGACATAGCCGGCCACACCAATGCCAACCGAACCGATCTGTTGGTCGCGAGAAAGTTCAGCGACGATTCGTAGGATTTCTTGGCGTAAGGCATCGAAACTGCTCTTTGGGCTGGCTGAACGTCGGCGTTCGACGATTTGCCCAGAGGTATCGACTAGACCAGCGCCGATCTTCGTCCCACCGATGTCCAGACCGATCGCAAACTGCTCAGTCACCAGCGTTGCTTTCGACCTGCCTCTTCAATCCCCGTAACGCACTGTCGACAATTACCTTCTCTGCCTTGCGTTTGAGCATGCCCAAGATCGGCAATCGAAGATCGACTGACAGGTGATACGTAACCCGCGTGCGACCACCGGCGACCGGATCGAGCGTGTAGGAGCCGTCCATCGCCGTGAGCATGGTGTCTTCGTCGGGGACCAAGCACCAAGAAACCTGATGCTCGTCACGCCAGTGATAACGCAAGGTGAAGGTGTCTTTGATCGGTGGGGAATCTAAGTCGAACCGAACCGCAGTCGGCGGGCCGCTTGCCGGCGCTTCAACCAATTCGATCATGTTCATCCCAGTTGCCCATTTGGGGTAATTGGCAAAGTCGGCGATCACTGACATCACTTGGGCTGGAGAAGCCTCAATGATGATGTCGCTGACTGTTTGCGCCATACCCACCTCCTGAAATCTGGTTCAAGCCTATCGGCGTTGAAGGACCGAACCAGAGCCGAGTACGGTGCTACCTGTGAGCAACGCAGATTTGAACCAACTAAGCACCACCAACTGCGGCACCTTGAGCCAAGACATCTTGGACCGACTTGACGCAGACGCCGACAAAGTTGCCCTGCGGCGAATGGTCGGCGCGGACTGGGTCGACGTCACCTTGGCGAAGTTCCATCAGGAAGTGACCGCCGCAGCTAAAGGACTAATCGCCTCTGGCGTTTCGGCTGGCGCTCGAGTCTCTATCTTGGCTAAGACTCGCTATGAGTGGACCGTACTCGACTACGCTATCTGGTGGATTGGCGCAACCACTGTCCCAATCTACGAAACCTCTTCGGCGAGCCAAATCAGTTGGATTCTGTCCGATTCAGGTGCCACCCATGTCTTCTATGAAAGCCCCGACCACCGCGACCGGATCGAACAGATCCGCGCTGAAGCCCCGGCTTTGGAAGTTGTGCGTCCGATTGAAGACGTGCTGGGTTCCTTGGCCGCTGAAGGCGAAGGCCTAAGCGACCAGGAACTGGAAGCACGCCGCGCCGCGGTGCAATCGACCGACTTCGCCACCTTGATCTACACCTCAGGCACTACCGGCCGGCCGAAGGGCTGCGAACTTTCGCACGCGAACTTCCGCGCCGAGCTTTATGGGGCAAAGGTTCAGTTGCCAGAACTGTTCGACGGACCTGACTCCTCGACCTTGCTGTTCTTACCCTTGGCTCATATTTTCGCGCGGATCATTCAAGTCGGCGCGATCCGCCACGGCGCTGTCTTGGGCCACACGGCCGACATCGCTGACTTGGTCGGGCACCTAGGCACCTTCCAGCCGACATTCGTGTTGGCAGTTCCGCGAGTGTTCGAGAAAGTTTTCAACACCGCTAGCACCAAGGCCTACTCCGAGGGCAAGGGCAAGATTTTCGACGCCGCCGTGCGCACTGCGATTGCCTACAGCCGAGCAACCGAGACCGGCAAGCCCTCGATCGCGCTTCGGGCCAAGCATTCGCTGTACAACACCTTGGTCTACGGCAAGCTCCGCGCGGCCTTGGGCGGCAAGGCCAAATATGCGATTTCCGGTGGCGCCCCCTTGGGCGACCGCCTTGGCCACTTCTACCGCGGCATCGGCTTCAACGTCTTGGAGGGCTACGGCCTAACCGAGACCACGGCAGCACTGACGGCAAATACTGTCGCCAAGCAACGGATCGGCACCGTAGGTGTTCCGTTCCCCGGAGTCGAGGTACGCGTCGCCGACGACGGCGAGTTGCAATTCCGTGGCCCGCAGGTATTCCAGGGTTACTGGAACTTCGATGCCGCCACGGCCGAAGTACTCGATGCTGACGGCTGGTTCTCCACTGGCGACCTAGGCGAAGTCACCGAGGATGGCTTCGTAAAGATCACCGGACGCAAGAAGGAAGTCATCGTCACTGCCGGTGGCAAGAACGTCTCACCTTCGATTCTGGAGGACCGAGTGCGGGCGCATGCCGTGGTCAGCCAGTGCGTCGTGGTGGGCGAAGGCAAGCCGTTCATTGCCGCACTTGTGACCGTCGACCAAGAGGCGTGGGAAGGCAAACTGGACGACCCGGAGTTGCTTGAGCAAATCCAGGCCGCGATTGACGACGCCAACACCCAGGTATCGCGAGCCGAAGGCATCCGAAAGTTCACCATCGTCGAGGAAGACTGGACCGAAGATAACGGTTACCTGACGCCCTCGTTCAAGGTGAAGCGAAACATGGTGTTGCGCGACCTGCACGACACGATCGAATCGCTTTACGTTCGCTAGGCAAAACCAAGAACCAAGCGGGCGCTACTGCCAGACTGGGGCAAACTTTTCTCGAAGGGTCCCCATGCGATCTGTCCCGGCCAAAACGCGAGCGCTTCAGTGTCTGCTGATCGCACAAGCATTGTTGATTGCCTCACCGGTCACCACCGTCGACAATCTGCTCACGGCACCTCGTGCGGTGGGTGCTCAAGCAGTCCGAGCCGACTTGGCCGCGACGCTTGCCGCGAGCGTTCCGCTGCTGACCTCGCTTGTGCCAGTAGTTCTGGTTTACGTTGCGCTGGCGGTAACGACGCGATCGCGCGGGTCGTTGACAGCTGCGGGGGTACTTTCAGCGCTAGGCCTCCTAGTGGCTGCCGTGCCTGCCCTGCGAGACGCCACCTTCGCCGCCGAGGAACTTCACGGGCTCGCCTTAGCGCTGGCCGCGGTCAGCGCGCTGGGTCTGGTCGTGCTTGCCTGGCCACAACGCACATCCGAACGTCGCGGTCGACTCGGCCGACGCGCAGTTACTTTCGTTGCGGCGGCCTTACTAGTTCTCGCTGGGGTGGGTGCAGTCGGTTCTTCGATCCCGAGCGCGCCAGCGTCAGCCTTGCTGTCGCCGGACCTTGATTTTCGCACCGCTAAACCGAGTGAAACCTTCGCTGCGAACTTGCCCGCCCAGAACCCACACCTAGCGCCGAATCCGAGCAGCAACATCCACCACGACGGCGCCATGTCGGACGCGTACTTCGATCGCGAAGTTCTCGACCCTAGGTCGGCCCGAGTCGTTCGGCGTCACCTTGGCGGCGTTTGTGCCTCGATCATGTTCGATTCGGCCGGCCGACTCGTCGCAGTATGCGTGAACCCGACGCGAGTAACGCTCAACGTGCTGGAGCCAGACTCACTGGAACTGCTGGCCCGAAAGCAGGTCGCCAGGCGGCCGTTCCGGGCGGACTTCGCCACCAATTTCGCTGGCGGTGGATACGCGGTCCTCGACGACCAACAACAGGTGGTGCTGCCAACAGCAGACCGCCGAATCACTCAGTGGGCAACCACCAATTCCACCGGCGAACCGGAGATCTCGCTGGTTGATGAGTTCGACGTGACGTCGTTCTTGACTGAAGGCGAAGGGATCAACTCGGTGCTGCCCGACGCCAGCGGATATTGGTGGATGGTGGGCCAACTTGGTTCGGTTGGAGTCTTGGATCCTCGTTCCGGCAAGGTAAGCCGGATGCGTTTTGAGAACGCCGACATCGAGAACTCCTTCGCCGTCGCCAAGGACGGGGGCGCATACATCGTTACCTCACGCGAACTGGTGTTCGCCGAAGTAGTAAAGGCCAAACCGGTGATCACTTGGCGCGAAGCCTACGACCCCGGAACTCGCCGCAAACCCGGCCAGACTAGTCGGGCCTCAGGCACAACGCCGACGCTTATGCTGGACGAACACTTGGTCGCGATTACCGACAACGCCGACCCACAGATGAACGTCGTGGTCTATGACACTGCCACTGGCCTAGCCCAAGGTGATCGCCAGATTTGCAAGGTCCCAGTCTTCGCCAAGGGTCGAAGCGCCACCGACAACTCGCTGATCGCGTTGGGCCATTCGCTGTTTGTCGAAAACAACTATGGCTACAACCTGCTCACCGCCACCAACGGTAGGTCCAGCGAACCAGGTCTAGCCAGAATCGACGTCTTTGCCGACCGCACCGGTTGCGAACTCAAGTGGCAGAACCACCAAATCCGGATTCCGTCCGTAGTTTCGAAAGGCACCGCCGCTGGCGCAATCATCAGTTACACCAAAGAGAACTCAGTTTGGGGCGTCGATGCTTGGTATTTCACCGCTCTAGACGCCAGAACCGGAGAGGTGATGTGGCGAGTTCGGGCCGGTTCGGGGCCGATGGTTAACAACCACTATGCGGCCACCTACCTCGGGCAGAACGGCTCTATCTACACCGGGGTCACCGGTGGAATCGTTGCCCTTGTGCCAGCCAGAGCCCGCTGAGTTTCGTCTTCAGGAGACGCGAGCGAAGACCGAGAAGCCGGCGAGGCTGGTGATTTCCACCGACTTGCCCGGACGCGGCGCGTGGATTACTTTGCCGCCGCCAAGGTAGATCCCGATGTGCGACATGCTCGCGAACGCAACCAAGTCGCCAGGTTGAAGTTCGGCAGCCGAAACCGGCGTACCAGCCGAAATCTGTGGGCCGACCACGCGCGGCAGGGACACCCCGGCGGCCGCATAGGACTGCATTACCAAGCCCGAGCAGTCCCAACCGTCTGGGCCGGTGCCGCCATAGACGTACGGGTCTCCCAATTGGCTCATCGCAAAGGCGATCGCCTTCTTAGCTGCACCCGAGCCAGCATTGGGAACCTTGGTGGTGTTGCTGGCGGACATCGCCGTTTGCTGCGGCGCCGGCAAGGTAGCTAGTTTTGACTTCGCCGACTCATAAGCCGACTGCATCTTCTTCTTGGTCTTTTCCGCCTTCGCAACCTTCGCTGCGAGTTCAGACTTGTGAACTCCAAGCTGGGCCTTGCGCTTGTCCAAGGCGACCCGGGTCTTGGTGAAGGAAGCCAAGGCGTCGGCGCGGGTGGTGTTCAGCGCGTCGATAGCGCTCAATCCCTCGATGAATTCGTCGACATCGGCGCTGGCGATCAAACTCACCGTCGGGCCGAGCGGCTGAGCCATGTGCTGCGCGACGATATCGGCACCCAACTCGTTTCGTTGGGCGCGATAGACCTTGTTGATCGACTTGATCTCGGCCGAAATCTCACTGATCCGCTGCTGCAGTTGATCGGCGTCGTTGGTGAGTTGGTTCAGCTTCTCGTTTGCTGCCTCAGCCTTGTCGAATGCCTTTTCGACATCGGCACGGGTCACTTCGGGGTCAGCTTGGGCTGGACCTACGGCGAAGAACGTACCGGCGACAATTACGGTCGCGGTTGCCCAGGACGCAGCTTTAGTACCAAAACGCACGAATTCTCCTGCAATACCTTGACGCCTACCAGGTGAGCTGTCGGGTTCGGGCCTAGGTTGCCCTACAGCCAGCAAGCTGACCGATTCACCCCAAAAACCTTGGGTCCCCGGTTCGTTGAAAAGTTCAACGATTCGACGGTGCCGTACTTGACGACACAAGACACCACCTTAGTTGGCAACGAGGGCACGATCAACTTGCCGCGTCGTGACTTCGGTCTACAAATTCGATTTCGGTCGATCTTGGCTCCGGTACCGACACGACCAGTCGCAACGGCGGCACGAGGCCCGTTTGCGCTAGGGCCTCCAGTGCTGCCCGTTCTTCGCTGTCGAATGCGAGCACTTCGGTGGGTGAACCGAGCAAGACCGAAACGACGCAGTCACCGCACGCCGCCGGACAGCGCACCACACAGTGATCGCAATCGACGATGACCGACTGATCCATCTCCATCTGATTCATGTTCGCGAACATAAGCACAACGTCAGACAGTTTTGGAATCACCGAATTGAAAACAACCGACTGACCAAACCGTCTGAGTTCGCACTTATGGTCAGACAATGGTCCTGAACCAAACCTCCTTTGACGATCCCAGCTTCGCCTGGGGCGGCCAACCACTTCACGAGGCCACCTTCTGCGTCGTCGATCTAGAGACGACCGGGGGCTCGCCGACAAAGGGCGCCACAATTACCGAGATCGGGGCGGTGAAGGTCCGTGGCGGCGAGATCATCGGCGAGTTCGCGACCCTAGTAAACCCCGGCCAACAGATTCCGGCATTCATTTCGGTCCTAACCGGAATTACCGACCAGATGGTGGCCGAGGCGCCGCTAATCGACGCCGTGCTCCCCCAGTTTTTTGAGTTCAGCCACGACACGATTTTCGTTGCCCACAATGCCGGCTTCGACCTCGGGTTTTTGAAGCATGCGGCCCGCGAACTCCAACTTCCGTTCCCGGCAAATGAAGTCATCGACACCGTCAAACTCGCCCGACGGGTATTGAGCCGCGACGAATTCCCAAATATGAAGCTGTCAACCCTCTCGGCACGCTTTTCCAGTGTGCAGCCCGACCATCGAGCCCTAACCGATGCACGCGCAACCGTTGACGTGCTGCATGCGCTGTTCGAGCGACTCGGGGCTTGGAACGTTGGCACGGTCGAGGAAGTCACCGAGTTCACCGCCAAGGTTTCGCCCGCCCAACGCAAGAAACGCCACCTCGCCGACGACTTGCCGGATGCACCGGGGGTCTACCTGTTTCGAGACGCGCGCGACGAAGTGCTTTATGTCGGCACCTCCAAGTCGCTGCGAAAGCGAGTTCGGACGTATTTCACCAAGTCCGAAACCAGGAGCCGAATGGGCGAGATGATCATGCTGGCCGAGCGGATCGACCACATCACTTGCAGTTCGGCGCTCGAGGCAGCGATTCGGGAGCTTCGACTAATCGACCGCCATCGACCGCCCTACAACCGCCGTTCCAAGTTCCCGGAACGAAAATCCTGGCTGCGGCTGACCGATGAGCCATGGCCTCGACTCTCCTTAGTAAGGACAGTTTCGACCGGCGCAACCCATGTTGGCCCGTTCAACAGTCGGCGTAAGGCCGAGGCGGCAATGGCGGCGATCCATTCGACCTTCCGGCTGCGCCAATGCACCCAGCGACTTCCGGTTTCGCCAAGCGGAACGGCTTGTATCCAAGCCGAGATTGGAAACTGCCTTTCGCCTTGCGACGGCAGTAGTTCGCCCGGCGAATACCAAATCGAAACCGACCGAGTCCGGTTAGCGATCACAATCGATCCGCTAGAGGTGGTCGAAGCCGCCGAGAGTCTGATGGAGCAACTGGCCGCGGCCCAAGACTACGAAGAGGCGTCGATCCAGCGTGATCGGACAGCCGCACTCGTGCACGGCGTTCGCAGAACTCAGCGGCTGGTCTCGCTCGCCCAAGAAGCCGAAGTCGTCGCCGCGGCCTGGCAGGAGGACTGCTGGCAGGTTCACGTGATCAGATATGGCCGACTGGCCGCAGCCGCTTCAATGCCCGTGTCCACAGCGACGAACCGCACTGGGGTTGACCAGTGGATAGATGCGTTACTGCTGACCGCAGAGTCGGTCGGTGCTCCCACCCTGCCGATGCCCTCGGCACTCGTGGAAGAAACCGAACTCTTGTTGAAGTGGCTCGAATCCGAAAATGTGCGACTCATTCGTGGCCGCTGGGTGGCACCGTGGCCATCCGCTGGCCGCCACAGCGAACGGTTCGAAGTCGAACCGGTCTCGACGGTAGGCTGACAAAGTGATCACAGCAATCGTCTTCGTCCAAGTTGAAGTGTCTCAAATCGCCGAAACCGGCGCAGCGATCGCCGATTTGCCTGGCGTCAGCGAGGTCTACTCAGTCACCGGCGATCACGACCTGATCGCCATGGTTCGGGTTCGCACCCACGATGAGATCGCTACGGTGGTGGCCGACCGGCTCAACAAGGTGCCCGGGGTACTGTCCACCCAAACCCAGATCGCCTTCCGAGCGTTCAGCCGGCACGACCTCGACGATGCGTTCAGCATCGGACTGGACTGAGTTGACCGGCTCAGTCAGCCAAGCGCGAGGTTGATTCAACCCAACGTTCGAGCACGCTAAGCGCGGCACCCGAGTCGATCGACTCGTTCGCTCGAACCATGCCTGCGGCAAGCCGTTCGGCCAGCGTTCCCGGCTCAGCGCAGTGGGCCGCGATCGCAGCGCCCGCATTCAGCACAACCGCGTCGCGAATTGGTCCGTCCTGCCCCGCCAGAACGCTGCGGAAGACCTCGGCGTTGTACTGCGGTTCGCCACCGCGCAAACTATCGGCGCCAGCACGCTTGATGCCTAGCTCTTCGGGCGCCAAAGTCTCCTCGCTGACTTCTCCGTTCGAAACCACCCAGAATCGGGTCGAGTCGGTGACGGTGATCTCGTCGAGTCCGTCGTCGCCGCGAAACACCAAGGCGTCGGCACCACGATCGGCCAGCACTTGCGCCATCAGCGGCGCCATCTTCGAATCAGCGCAGCCGATCGCCGAGGCTTCGGCCCGCGCCGGGTTCGTCAACGGCCCCAAGAAGTTGAAGAAAGTCGGGATTCCGAGTTCGCGGCGAGCCGGACCGGCGAACCGCATCGATGGGTGGAACACCGGAGCGAAGCAAAAGGTCATTCCCACTTCGCGGTAGACCTCAAGGATCTTGTCGGCGGGCACATCCAAGCGAACACCAAGGCACTCGAACACGTCAGCGGTGCCAGAAGCGCTCGAGGCGGCTCGGTTGCCATGCTTGATCACGCCAACTCCGGCGCCGGCGGTGGTTACTGCGGCCATCGAGGAGATGTTGACCGTCTTGGCCATGTCGCCACCGGTGCCAACGATGTCTACCACGCGGTCAGCAACGCTCAAGGTGGTCGCCTTGGCGTACATAGCGTCCACCAGGCCCTGCAGTTCAGCCGCCGTTTCACCCTTAGCTCGCAGCGCAACAGCGAACCCAGCGATCTGGGCGTTCGAGGCGTCTCCGGCCAAGATCTCACCCATCGCCCAGTTCGTGGCCTCGGCGTCAAGATCTTCGCCTGCCAACAAGTCAGTCAGCAGGCGCGGCCAAGTCAAGGTCATCGAGGCGAGTCGGTCGGCGTCTGCGCCGCGGTCCGCGCCTGCAGCAGATTGATCACGGCCTGCCCGAAGGTAAACGGGTCGAGCGGTCGAGACACCACCGCATCGGCCCGAGACCAAGTCGCCAGCCAGGCGTCCTGGGGCCGAGCTGTAACCAGCAGCGAGGGCGGCCCTTGGTAGAGCTCATCCTTCATCTGGCGCGCGACACCCATGCCGCCTGCCGGGGCGGCTTCGCCATCCAACACGGCCAAATCGATCCCGCCAGCATCAAGTTGCTGCCACACGACCGGTTCGGTCGCACACTCGACGAACTCAACTGGCGGCAGGTCTGGGTGCGGCCGAGATCCCAAGGCTGAACGGATCGCCGCACGCTGCTCGGAATCATCGCTATAAATCAAGACACGAAGGGTCTGATGTTCACTCACGTTCGCATCGTACATAATGAGGGGGTGGCGACTACCTCTGCGATCCCTGCTTCCCGACTTCACGGCGTTGAAGGCCGTCCGTCTTATGTGACGGTTGGCACCATCGTCTGGCTGGCCAGCGAGTTGATGTTCTTCGCGACTTTGTTCGCGGCCTACTTCACAGTGCGTAGCGTCGCACCGGACCTGTGGGCCCAAGAAACCGCGTTGTTGAACATCCCGTTTGCCACGATCAACACCACAATTTTGGTGCTGTCCTCGGTCACCTGCCAGCTCGGCGTCTACGCCGCAGCCAAGGGCGACGCCGCGGGCATGCGCAAGTGGTTCATCATCACTTTCATCATGGGTTCGGTGTTCATCGCCGGCCAGGCAACTGAGTACGCCGAATTGATCCACCATGGCTTGACCATCCAGAGTTCGGCCTACGGCAGCCTCTTCTACTTGGCGACCGGCTTCCACGGCCTTCACGTCATCGGCGGCCTCTTGGCTTTCCTGCTGGTGATCGGCCGTACCTACGCGGCGCGCAAGTTCACCCACGAACAAGCCGTTTCAGCAATCGTCGTCTCCTACTACTGGCACTTCGTCGACGTTGTTTGGGTGGCGCTGTTTGCCGCCATCTACATCATTCGCTGACAACCTGTCAGATAGGCGAACCTAACTACACACGTTTGACAAGACTCTCGCTAGGCTGAGCCGAACGCGTGGGTCCAAAATCGGGTGGCGAACGCCCGAGACATGTCTCATGGCCAGAAACGATTACTAGGAACGAGGTTTTCGGTGCGGAAACTTTCGACACGTCGCCGGCATCCATTGGCAGGACTCCTCCTGCTCGCAATGGGTCTGCTCCTAACCGGCGGTCTTTACGCAGCGGTAGCGCCAGAAACAGCCACCGCCGAGACGTCCAGCGCTTCAGAAATTGAAGCCGGACGCCAGCTCTTCTTGGTTGGTTGCGCGAGTTGCCACGGCTTGAACGCCGAAGGCATCACCACCGCGGGCAAGGATGGCAAAGACGGCAACTATGGCCCTTCGCTGATTGGCGTCGGGGCCGCCGCCGTTGGTTTCCAAATGGAAACCGGCCGGATGCCGATGGCTCAGACTGCACCGCAAGCGCCTCGCAAGCACATCGAGTACACCCAAGAAGAGATCGATCAGATCGCCACCTACGTCGCTTCCCTGGCCCCCGGCCCGGCGCGTCCCTCGGCCGAGCAGGTCGACTGGACCAAGGTCGACGAAGAAGGCATTTCCGAAGGTGGCGAGTTCTTCCGCACGAACTGCACCGCGTGCCACAACTCCGTCGGCGCCGGCGGCGCTTTGCCCAACGGCCGCTACGCCCCGTCTTTGCAGGGTGTTGACCCGACCCACATCTACGAAGCGATGGTCACCGGCCCGCAGCAAATGCCGGTCTTCTCAGACGACGTAATGACTCCCGAAGACAAATTGAACGTCATCGCCTACATCAAGACCGTGCAGCAGCAAGGCAACGATGGCGGCATCGGCGGCGGCGGACTCGGACCGGTCGTTGACGGCCTGTTCGTCTGGCTGATTGGCATTGGCGGTCTGGTCGGATTTGCAGTCTGGATCGCAATGCACGGAACGAGGACTAAGAAGCGATGAGCAACGACGTCGAAACCACTAACTCGCCCGTCGGCGATCCGATCAACGATCCCGGCCTAAGCGAGCACAAGTACCGCCCGCAAGACGTTGACGCAAAGCAGGAGCAACGCACCGAGCGCCAGATCGCTGGCATGTTTGGCGCCGCAACGCTGCTGCTCTTGGGCTTTTGCGTCGCGTACTTCACGATCGACAAAGACATGCGCGTCTTTGCTTTCGGCGATCCGGCCCAAGGAAATGCCTTCGGCGGCTGGTCGGCACAGAACTTCACCTTCGGCCTAACCTTGGGCAGCGCTCTGCTGCTGATCGGCATTGGCATCATCCAGTGGGCCAAGAAGCTCATGGGCGACCACGAGGTTGTTGAACTTCGCCATCCGGTTCGTTCCAGCGATGAAGATCGCTCAGCCATCATGGAAGACCTGAACGCGGGCCTCAATGAAAGCGGAATCGCACGACGACCGCTCATCCGCAACAGCCTGCTCGGCGCGGTTGCCGCCCTCGGCCTTCCGGCCGTCGTCATGTTGCGCGATCTTGGTCCGCTGCCCCACGGCCACACCAACACGGTGTGGAAGAAGGGCATGCGAGTTGTCAACGACGTCTCCGGCACCCCGATCAGGCCTGCTGACCTCAAGGTTGGCGAGTTAGTCAACGCCGAGCCGGCCATCTTCTTCGAAGAAGACGATCACGGCCACCCGGTGCTGCATGGCACCGCGTTGATGCAAGCCAAGGCTAAGGCCGCGGTGATCGTGGTTCGGATGCGCCCAGAAGACATCACCCCCGCAAAGGGACGTGAGAACTGGGGTATCGACGGCATCCTTTGCTTCTCCAAGATCTGTACCCACGTCGGCTGCCCGATCAGCCTGTGGGAACAGCAGACGCACCACCTACTTTGCCCGTGCCACCAGTCGACTTTCGACCTGGCAGACAACGGCAAGGTCATCTTCGGCCCGGCTTACCGGCCGCTGCCGCAGTTGCCGCTTTCGGTAGACGCTGAAGGTTACTTGATCGCAGTGAGCGATTTCCCTGAAATCGTCACCCCCAGCTATCCAGAAATTGCCCGTGACCAAAAGAAGCTCGACGAGAAGTTCGGCGGTGACGCATGAGCCAGAGCACCTTCACCAAGATTGAGGACTCCCCTACCGGTAAGAAGCTTGCCGGTCCAGTCGGGTGGCTCGATGATCGACTCGGCCTAGCCGGTGTCGGTAAGAAGAATCTGCGCAAGGTATTCCCAGAACACTGGTCCTTCATGCTCGGCGAGATCGCTCTTTGGAGCTTTGTCGTCTTGCTGTTGACCGGCGTGTTCTTGACCCTTTGGTTCGTGCCGAGCATGGCCGAAGTGGAGTACAACGGTTCTTATGGCCCGCTGCGTGGCATCGAGATGTCGCAGGCTTACGCCTCGACGTTGAATATCTCGTTCGACATCCGTGGCGGCCTGCTCATCCGACAGATCCACCACTGGGCCGCAGCCCTGTTCGTGGCCGCGATGATGGCGCACATGCTCCGCGTGTTCTTCACCGGCGCCTACCGTAAGCCGCGCGAAATCAACTGGCTGATTGGTGTTGGCCTGTTGAGCCTTGGCATGGTTGCTGGTTTCACCGGCTACTCGCTGCCTGACGATCTACTTTCGGGTACCGGTCTTCGGTTCGTTGACGGCATGATTCGCTCGGTGCCGTTCGTCGGCTCCTACGTCGAGTTCTTCCTCTTCGGCGGCGAGTTCCCCGGCGACATGATCATCCCGCGCCTGTACATCGCTCACGTCTTGCTTCTGCCGGCTATTTTGCTTGGTCTGGTGGCAGCACACATGCTGTTGCTGGTGTACCACAAGCACACCCAGTGGCCAGGCGCCGGACGCACCAACGAAAACGTCGTTGGCTACCCGATGCTCCCGGTCTACATGGCAAAGGCGGGCGGCTTCTTCTTCGTCGTCTTCGGCTTCATCGCGGTGATGGGCGCCCTGATTCAGATCAACCCGGTCTGGGCATACGGCCCCTACAACCCGTCCGAAGTGACCGCCGGTTCGCAGCCTGACTGGTACATGGGCTTCTCCGAAGGTCTGGTTCGCTTGATGCCGCCACTGGAGACCACGTGGTTCGGTTGGACCTTCACCTGGAGCGTGTTCATTCCAGGTGTCGGCGGACTTGGCTTGGTCTTCACGTCCTTGGCCTTGTGGCCGTTCATCGAACGGTGGATCACCGGCGACGACCGCGAACACCACCTGTTGGAGCGTCCGCGCAACAACCCGACCCGCACTGCTTTGGGCGTGGCCGCAATGACGGCCTACGGCGTCGGTTGGCTCGCTGGCGGTAACGACATCTTGGCGCTGAAGTTCCACTTGGACATCTTTGCCATCACGTGGATCTTGCGCTTCGGGTTCTTCATCTTCCCGGTGATTGCGTTCTTGATCACCAAGCGGATCTGCGTATCGCTGCAGCGCAAGGACAATGAGACCCTCACCCACGGTTGGGAAACCGGCGTTATCGACCGCTCCCCCGCCGGAGGTTACTCCGAACGTCACGCTGCGCTGCCAGTGGCAGATCAGTACGAACTGACGGCCTCGCGGGAGCGTTTGCCCGAACTCGGCGCCGAGATCCACGAGCACGACGCCTACGGTGTTCGTAATCCGAAGGTCCGCAGCAAGCGCTTGCGTCAAAAGTTGCACGACTGGTACTACAGCGGCTCGGTGGACAAACCGACCGCGACCGATATGGATCACGCCGCCGATCACCTTGACGACGTGGCTCACCCGATCGAATTGGGCGAGGACTTCCAGGGCGTTTCGGAGTCCGGAGTGCCGAAGGTTCACTGAACCTAGTTGCGCTAGGCCAAAAAGTATTCTGCCCCGACCGGTTGGTCGGGGCAGAATACTTTTTTAGGTCAACTAGTGCCTAGTTCGAGTAGTGCTCTAGTTCAAGTAGCGGTGGGCAACAGACCGCACGTTGTCGACGTATTCGTCAGAGTGGTTGTAGGAGAACACCGCATCTCGCCAACCTTGGGCGGTGCTTAGGTCCGTCCCGGCCGCACACAAGTACCTTCCGGCCGCCAACGCGGCATCGTCTATGTCGTGCGGGTCAGCCACGCCATCAGCGTCACCATCTGCCTGCCACTTAGCCCAAGTAGAACCGATGAACTGGAATGGGCCTACGGCGCGATCCCACTGGCTATCACCGTGGCGCGCAATTGCCGCGGCGTCCGGCCGGATCGCGGCGTATCCTCCCTTGCCGTTCAGTGCCGGGCCGATTATCGGCTGTTCGGTTCGGCCGTCGGCGGCCAAAGCCGACCCGCCATGCGAGCCGTGACCAGATTCAATCTCGGCAATTGCCGCAAGCGTCGTCCAGCCGAGTCGACAAGTCGGTTGTTCTTCCTTGAGCGTTAAGGTTGCGTCCGCATATGCCTGGAGACCGCGTGGCTCGATATTGGAACGGCTAGCGGTCGTACCAATCCAGCCCGGATCGGTTCGCGAGGAACTGGCCTTGGCTTTCTCACCTGCCGGCGCTTCGGCTTGGGGAGCAATTTGCAATGGGGTTTGTGCCACCGGCACCGCCAGCGACTGCACTCCCCCGGTTAGCGCCCCAGAACCGACAATCGCCACGGTGCAGACGCCAGTAACCGCCACCGAGGCAGTAACCGCAAATCTGGCAGCGCGAGCAATCACCCGAAGCGTCCGTTGACGTAGTCAGAGGTGCGCTGGTCCTGCGGCGAGCCGAACATCGATGCGGTGTCGCCATGTTCGACGATCACGCCCGGCGTGCCTTGAGCAGCCAAGAAGAAGGCACACTGATCTGAAACGCGGGCAGCCTGCTGCATGTTGTGCGTGACGATCACGATGGTCACGTCTTGAGCCAGTTCCACCATCGTCTCCTCGATCACCCGCGTCGAGGTGGGGTCGAGCGCCGAGCACGGCTCGTCCATCAGCAAGACCTTGGGCTTGATCGCGAGTGAACGGGCGATACAAAGGCGCTGCTGCTGTCCACCCGAGAGGCCTCCACCTGGCGCATCGAGGCGGTCCTTCACCTCGTTCCACAGTCCGCCGCGGCGCAGGCAGGACTCGATTAGTTCGTCCTTTTCGCTGCGCGAGGCTTTGGTGCCGGTCAGCCGCAGTCCGGCCAAGACATTCTCGCTGATCGACATCGCCGGGAACGGGTTCGGCTTCTGGAATACCATGCCGATGTTTCGGCGAACGTCCATGAGTTTGCGGCGAGGATCGTATATGTCTTCGCCATCTAGTCTGACTTCACCCGCGAGTTGGGCGCTGTCGATAAGTTCGTGCATCCGGTTAAGCGTGCGCAAGAAGGTGGACTTACCGCAGCCGGATGGGCCAATCAACGCGGTGATCTTTCCCGCGGGCATCTCCAACGAAACACGATCGAGCACGTGGTGGGTGCCAAACCAGGCCGATACCTCGTCGGCGACGATTCCGGCCGGCGACGCGTTACGCACCCGCGGAATTGTGGTGGTGGCAGAGCCTTCTGGCTCAAAGATCGTCGTTTCGGTGATGCTCACTTTTGCTTCCTTCGTAAAACGGCCCGGCCGGGGCGACCCATTTTGGGCCGCCCCGGTCGGAATTTGGTGTTGCAATTAGTCACTTAGTGACTTTCAGCTTCAAGGTCTTGGCCTTGGAACCGCTGATGTTGGAGTCGCCCGAGTAGGTAACAACCAGCTTGTAGTTGCCCTTCTTGAGCTTGGCCAGCTTGACGGTAGCCTTGCCGTTCTTGACCGTCGCGGTACCGACGGTCTTGCTGCCGGACTTGATGGTGACCTTTCCGGTAACCGTGCCCGGTGCCGAGACCTTGACCGAGACCGAACCGCGCTGGCTTGACTTGATCTTCGACTTGGCGGCCTTAGCCGTGGTCGAGGACTTAGCCTTGGCGATGCTCAACTTGGTCGAGGCAGTTGCCGCTTCGGCCGTATCAGTGGCTGGCAACGAGGCAGCGACGGTCAACGAACCGGCCTTGGTGGTGGACGCAATCGCTACCTTGACCGTACCGGCCGAAGACAGCGTGTAGTTCTTGGCAGCAGCCGAACCGACCTTGACCGAGACGGCGCCCGTCGCCGGCTCGCCTTCGCGAACAGCCTTGACCGTGACTGACTTGGCCTTGCCGTACGCGGCGGTCGCGCCGGTAACGGTCACCGAAGCAGCGGCCTTGACCGTAACTTCGATATCAGCCGAGGCTGACGGCGTGAACAGGTTCGCGTCGGTCGGAACGAAGTTGGCCCGGTAGGAGCGCTTGCCGGTCGGCAGGCCGCTCAGCTTCAGTTCAGCAACTCCACCAGACGGGAAGGCCGTACCGACCTTCTCGTCACCAAGGAAGAACTCGACCCGGCCTGCGGCCGAACCTGCAGTCGCGCCAACGGTGGCCCGCAGGTCAACCGCACCAGCCTTGGTCGAAGTGGCGGTCAGCGTGGTGGTCGTAGCCACCGCGCCGGCTTGGCCTGCGTCACCGGCAGTCTTGAAGTTCGAGACCGTACCGGTTACCCACTCGCCACAAGCGCCACCGTTAGCCGGCGAAGCGAGCTGCTTGAAGCCAGCGGCTTCCAGAACTGTACGACCGGCGGCACTGCAGATGTAGCCGCTCTCGCCGAAGATCGATTCGTACTTGTCCTGATCGGCGGCACGAACCACGTTGTAGACCGCGCGCTCGGCCGACCAGCCGCCAAGCAGCGAGACGGTCGGGGTGATGGTCACGCGGGCGCTAGAGAACGGCGCAATCGCGTTCGCATCATTCTTGAGGTCAGCGTCGCTGTGCTCTTGGGTGTCCGAAGCCTTGAGAACCACCGTGTTGCCACCGTTGGCGGCCTTCAACTGCGATTCGAAGAAGCTGCGGGTGCCCGACCCCGATTGCGGGATCAGAGCCTTGATGACGCCAGGCTGACCGCCGACTTCACTCCAGTTGGTGACTTCACCCTTGTAGATCTTCAAC
>JAPXRA010000003.1:0-18189 GCA_033813795.1 Aeromicrobium sp.
GATCAGTGGGTTACCGGCGGCCGCCAGGGACGTCGGATGGAATTGGTAGAACTCCAGATCGGCCGCGATGGCACCGGCCCGCAAAGCCATCGCCAGCCCGTCGGCGGTGGCAACTGCCGGGTTAGTGGTGTAGGGGAAAAGTTGGCCCGCTCCCCCGGTCGCCAGCACGACCGCATCGGCGTAAATGACTTCGTCGTCGAGCAGTTTCACCCCGGTGACCCGGCCACCTTCGACCACCAGGTCGACGGCCAGCTGGTTTTCGCGCACGTTGATCGAACTGGCGGCCAAGTCGTCGATCAGGCCGTAGGCGATGGCCGCGCCGGTAGCGTCACCACCGGCGTGCAGGATCCGGGCATGCGAGTGCGCCGCTTCCAGACCTCGCGCCAGTTCGCCGTCGTGTTCGTCGAACTTCACGCCGCGTTTGATTAACCGGTCGATCGCCCCTGGACCCTCGGCGCACAAGGTTTCAACGGTCGCAGCATCGGAGATTCCGGCGCCGGCGACAAGCGTGTCAGCTACGTGCGATTCGACCGTGTCCGGCGCCGCGGTGACGACCGCGACTCCGCCTTGGGCATATCTGGTGTTGCTTTCGTCAAGTTTTGACTTCGACAACAGCGTCACGTCCCAACCGGCCTCGCGCGCGCTAAACGCGGCGGTCAAACCGGCGACACCTGTTCCCACGATTAGTACGTGTTTGGTGGTCATGACAGTCCTTACTTCTGCGGTACGCCTTGGGGCTTACTTCGGCAGGGCCGCGAGCATGCGCTCGAGCGCGACTTTGGCGTGGACGGCTGTTTCGTCGCCCAAGATGATCTCGTTGCGAACTTCGCCTTCGACTAGACCGTCGAGCACCCAGGCCAAGTAGCCCGGATGGATTCGGTACATCGTCGAGCACGGGCAAATCACCGGATCTAGGCAGAAGATCGTCTTGTCTGGGTTCTCGGCCGCTAGCCGGTTGACCAGGTTGATCTCGGTGCCCACCGCGATCGTGGTGCCGGCCGGTTGCGCCTCGATGTACTTGCGAATGCCGTCGGTCGAACCGGACGCATCGGCCGCATCGACCACCGGCATCGGGCTTTCGGGGTGAACTATCACCTTGGCACCGGGGTACTCGGCGCGGGCCTGGTCGATCTGGGCGACGGTGAACCGCTTGTGCACCGAGCAGAACCCGGGCCACAAGATCACTTTCGCGTCGAGCAGATCCTGCTTTTCGACGCCAAGGCCCGGCTTACGTGGGTTGATCATCGGCATTTGGTCCAGCGAGATCCCCATCGCCTTGGCCGTGTTGCGGCCGAGGTGTTGGTCGGGGAAGAACAGGACGCGCTTGCCCTGCTCGAACGCCCACTCCAGCACGGTCGAAGCGTTCGAGGAGGTGCACACGATGCCACCGTTTCGACCGCAGAACGCTTTGAGCGCGGCCGAGGAGTTCATGTACGTCACCGGAATAACCGGGGTTTGGTCGGTCTCGTCGGCATACAACTCCATCAGTTGCTCCCACGCGGTCTCGACACTGGCCTCGTCTGCCATGTCGGCCATCGAGCAACCGGCGGCAAGGTTCGGCAAGATCACATGCTGTTCGGGCTTGGCCAAAATGTCGGCCGTCTCAGCCATGAAGTGCACCCCGCAAAACACGATGGTTTCGGCATCAGGCTTAGTCAGCGCAGCGTTGGCCAACTGGAACGAGTCGCCAACGAAATCGGCGTACTTGACCACTTCGTCGCGCTGGTAGAAGTGGCCGAGGATTACTACCCGCTCACCGAGGGTTTCCTTGGCAGCGCGAATGCGCGCGTGCAATTCTTCGTCGGACATCTTTTGGTATGCCACCGGCAACTGGCCCGGCCGAGTGACCGGCTCTGGAATCAGGTCGTCTTCGGAGGCGCCTGGGCCGTAGCCGGGGAACTTGTCGAACTCCCACGGCGATTTGGCCAACTCGGTGTCACAACTGCTGGCTGGCGCGGTGACGATCAGTTCGTTTACTGAGTTGCTCATGATTTCTCCAGGCGATATAGCGCCGGCGGGCGGTGACTGGTCCCAGTCACGTGAGAGCCCGTGGCGACGATTTTTGGGTTTGCGAGAGCTTGGCGGCGAAAGTTCGCCGGGTCGAGGCGGATTTGCCGGACTGCCTCGTGGGTTTCACGCAGGTCGGCGATGGTGAACTCCTCGCCGGTGAAGGCGTGCGCCAAGTCCGAGTAGGTGATCTTCGCGCGCAGTCGCCCGAGTGCGTAGGCGACGATGTAGTTGTGGTCGAAGGCCAGTTGTGGCACGTCGTCGGCGACGAACCATTCGACGTTTTCACCGTCGATCGCGCGGGCGTCTTCTTCGGGGCGCACCAGCGCCCAGTAGACGATCGAGACCACACGATCTGGCGAGCGGTCCAGACCGCCGAAGCTGTACAACTGCTCGAGGTGAGACGGTTCCAAACCGGTGGTGCGCTGCAGGGTGCGACGGGCCGAATCAACTAGGTCTTCAGCTGGCTCTAGTGGGCCGCCAGGTAGCGCCCACTTGCCGAGGAACGGCTCGCGAATCCGTTTGACCAACGGCAGCCAGAGCGTGTTCTGGCCGGTCTGCGGGTGCGGTCGCAACGCAAAAATAACCGTCGATACTGCTAGTTCTACTCGCTGTTGCATGGCGCACCTCCTTAGTGTCAGTACGACAATAAGACCCCCCTTAGTGTCATGTCAACACTAAGGGGGTCGTTAGCGAAAGTCTCTTGACCGGTGGCTGCGCGAAAGCGCCGGATCAACCAGCGTTTGCATCGTCTCGGCGATCAGATTAGTTGCCCCTTGCTGACGCTCCAACCGCCCGCGTATCACCACCGCGGCGCTGGAACGAGCGATCTTGCGATGGCGTTGCCAGACGGCCTCGAACACCACCACGTTGAGCATGCCGGTCTCGTCTTCGAGGTTCAAGAAGGTGACTCCGCCGGCGGTGTAGGGCCGTTGGCGGTGAGTGATCAGGCCCGCGACCGTTACTCGTCTGTCCGGCTCGTGCTGACTTGCTTGACCGACCGAGAGCACCCCGCCGGCAACCAACCTCGGCCTCAGGTGCTCGAATGGGTGCCCACCGGGCGAGATTGACGTGGCGGCCAGATCGGCCAAGGTGAGTTCGACTTCGCTCATGCCCGGCAGCATCGGCGGTGGCGCCACGATTGCGGTACCGGGCAACCGCTCTGGACTGTCGATGTAGCCAGCGTTCCAGATTGCTTGGCGCCGGCTTACGCCGAACTCATCGAACGCCCCGGCGGTGGCCAACTGTTCCTGCTGCGCCCGGCTCAGCGCGCACCGGCGCACCACGTCGGCCATGTCGGTGAACTCGGCCTCGGCGCGCGCCGCCACGATTCGCTCGGCGTCGGCCACACCAATGCCCTGCACCGACGTCAACCCGAGCCGAACCGCGTGGTTCCCGTCGCAGCGGTGGACACCGTGATCTGGCGCAGCCGCCGGGTCGAACTCGCCTACTGGCGGTTGGCGAAACTGGCGACAGTCAGCGTTGCCGGTCGGGTCGGCCAGTTGCCCAGCGGGCTCTAGGTCGGCGTGCACGCCAGAGCGCACAAGGCACGGCTTGTGCACCGTGACCCCGTGCCGCCGCGCGTCAGCGACCAGCGATTGTGGCGAGTAGAACCCCATCGGTTGCGCCCGCAACAGCCCGGCCAAGAAGGCAGCCGGGTAGTGCAGTTTGAGCCAACTGCTGGCGTAAACGAGCAGGGCGAAACTGATCGCATGGCTCTCGGCGAAGCCGAAGTTTGCGAATGCTTGGATCCGGGCGTAGAGGTCATCGGCCAAGTCGCCGGTGATCCCCTTTTCGGCCATTCCCCGGTAAAGCTGATCGCGCAGCCGATCGATCTTTTCGATCCCGCGCTTGGAACCCATCGCCCGCCGCAGCAGATCGGCTTCGTCGCCGGTGCAGCCGCCCAGCGCCATCGCTATTTGCATCAGTTGCTCTTGGAACAGCGGCACGCCCAAGGTGCGCGCCAAGATCGGCTCTAGCACCGGATGGGGGTAGGTGATCTGTTCTTCGCCGAGTTTGCGACGGATATAGGGGTGGACAGCTCCGCCTTGGATTGGGCCGGGGCGGATCAGAGCGATCTCGATGACCAGTTCGTAGAACCGGCGCGGACGGAGCCTTGGCAGAGTGCCGATTTGTGCGCGACTCTCGACTTGGAAAACCCCGATTGAATCGGCCCGGCACAGCATGTCGTAGACGCCCGGCTCTTCCTTCGGAATGGACGCAAGCGTCCACTCCTCCCCCACGTGCTGGCTGACTAGGTCGAAGGTTTGCTGGATCGCGCCGAGCATGCCCAGGCCGAGCAGGTCGAACTTGACCAGTCCCATGTAGGCGCAGTCGTCTTTGTCCCATTGCAAGACGGTGCGGCCTGGCATTCTGGCGCGCTCGATCGGCACCACCTCACCGACTGGCCGCTCGGTCAACACCATCCCGCCCGAGTGGATGCCCAAGTGCCGCGGCGACTTCATCGCCTGTTCGGCCAGTGCCACCACCGGCGCGGGAATGTCGCCTGGCTCCTCGGTACGGATGGTCGACCACGAGTCGATCTTTTTGCTCCAGGCGTCTTGCTGGCCGACCGAATAGCCAAGCACCTTGGCCATATCGCGCACCGCGGACTTGGGCCGATAACTAATCACATTGCAAACTTGGGCGGCGTTTCGTCGGCCATAGGTCTGATAGACCCACTGGATTACTTCTTCGCGGCGATCAGAATCAAAATCAACGTCGATGTCTGGCTCTTCGTCGCGAGTCGAGGACAAGAACCGCTCGAACGGCAGGCCATAGGAAATCGAGTCGACCGCGGTGATGTCCAGGGCATAACAGACCGCCGAGTTCGCCGCCGAGCCGCGACCTTGACACAAGATTCCCCGACTGCGAGCGAACGCCACGATGTCGTGCACGATCAGGAAGTAGCCGGCGAAGTCTTTGGACTCGATCACCGCCAGTTCGCGCTGGAGTCGCTCTTCGGCTTGCTCACGGATGTCGCCATAGAGCCGGTCTGCTCCCTGGCGGACCAGTTCGCGCAGCCAACTCATCGGGGTGTGCCCGGCCGGCACCTGCTGCTTTGGCAGTTTCGGCGAGGCTTTACGCAGATCGAACGCACAGTCCGCAGCAATCTCCACTGATCTGGCAACTGCGCCCGGCCATCTAGCGAATCGTTGGCTCATCTCAGCTCCTGAGCGCAAGAAAGCCGGCTGGGCCAACCAGCCATCCAACTCGGCCAAGGAGCGCCGGGCGCGCACTGCAGCAAATGCTTGAGCCAGCCTGGCATCGGCCGGGCGGGCGGCGTGCACGTTCCCGGTGGCGACGATCGGCAGCGAGAGTTCCCCGGCCCAAGCCGCTAAAGCATCGTTGGCGCGCGAATCACCGGGGTTGCCGTTGTCGGTCAACTCGACCACGACTTGGTCTTCGCCGAACAGGTCGACCAATCGGCGCAGCCCGGCGATTCCTTCTCGCCGTGCCCAACCTTTGCGGCAACCGGTGAGGATCGTCCAACGACCACGGCCACGGTCGACCAGATCGTCGAGGTCGTAGTTCGGGTGACCTTTTTCCTCGCCGGCGAGATTCGCCTCGGTGATCGCGGAGGCTAGTGCGTAATAGCCTTCGACGCCCCGAGCGAGTACCAGCAGGTGATCTCCTTGCGGATCGGCGATGCCGGCTTGCGGACCGCCCAAGCCAAGTGAGAGTTCGGCGCCGTAGACCGTGTCGAGGCGATGTAGTTTCGCGGCCTCGGCGAACCGGGCAGCCCCGCTGAAACCGTCGTGGTCGGTCAATGCCAGCGCAGTCAGCCCAAGTTGTTCGCCCTGGCGCACTAGGTCTTCGGGACTGCTCGCGCCATCGAGAAAGCTGTAGTTGCTGTGGCAGTGCAGTTCGGCGTAAGGCACTGTTTCCATTGGCCGCTCGACTTGCGCCGGCGCTATGTAAGCCTCGCGTTTTCTCGAGAAACCAGGCCCGTCGCCACCGTCTGGGGGCGGGTTCTGATCGCGCCAGCGACCCGACAATCGCGCCTCCAGCTCTCGCCAGGAGATGTCCGGGTTATGCCAAGCCATCGGTGCCCACTTGCCCAACAGGCTCAGTCATAGCGAGCCTCGGTCCACCACTGGCCGTTCTCGACGATCATCAGCCAAGCGCTGCCGTCGACCCCGACCACTTGAAAACGAGCGATCCGGCGCGCGGCTGCCTCATCCCACCAGTTCTCGTCGACCGGCCACGGCCCAGCCCAGGCGGCAACCGGCTGCCAGCCAAGCGCCTCAGTCGGACAGAACTGGGCCGGCGCAGTTGAGACCGCTCCGCGGCCGTTTACCTGCACGGCCATTCCTTCAGCACCGACGACTCGGGCCGGCTGCGGGTCGGTAAAAACTGTTGCCGGGGCGGGGGCCGGGATGGCTCCGGGCCATGGTCGGTCGCCCCACGGGGTCGACAACTGCCGCTGGACTGGATCGCGACCACCTTGAACACCCACAGTTCTGACTCCTTCGGGACCAACTAGCGCTTGCACCCGAGCGATCGACCGCTCTACCTGTTCATCTGGGCCGCCGCCGAACAAACCCTCTGCGTGCGCACCAACGGACTCAACCTCGGTTGGCACGAACCGCACTGCCACCACCGGCGCCGGCGGCGGCTCGGCCTGCAGTTGCCAGCGGAGCCGATCGAGAACATCAGTTGAGGAAAACCAACGCGGGTGTCGCCAAACGCGACCGGTGGCACCGGCTTCGGTTTCAATTTCGATTCCCAAGGTGACGCAAACCACACCAGCCGAATCGAGTTTCTCGATGAAGCGTTCAGCCAAACGGCGCGAACTGAACACCACCGCGTCGCTGAGTTCTAGGCCGGGTTCGAAACTGGCCGCAGCGGTCAACTCTGGTGGTGGCTTCCTTCGACTGACCCCGCGCGGCTGTTCGCCGCTGGCAAGGCGGTGCAGCAGTAAACCTTGCGGCCCGAACCGGGCGAGCACATCGGCTGACTGAAGGGCGGCGAAATCGCCGAGCTTGGGCAGGCCCAGTCGCCGGAGCAGCCCGACGATGGCCAATCCCGAGCCTTGGCTGTCCTCTTGGTTGACCAGATCGAGCACCTCAACTGGCAGGTCTTTTAGGTACTTGGCGTTAGTGCCAGCCGCGACGATTACGACTTCTTGAGTGCTGGCTTTGCGAGCAGCCAACTCGGCAACGAACGCACCGTCGCCGATACCGATCCGCACATCCCAGATGCCTTGCTCCACCAGTAGTTCGGTCAAGACCGCGGCGGCTTCGGCCTCGCCGCCGTAGAACTTTTCTGGCACCGACAGTGCCGCCAAGCCGGGCCGCAGCAGACCAACGGTGGGGCTGAACTGTTCGATCGTGGCCAACACCTGCTCGAAGGCTTTGGCATCGACGTGTTCACGGTGCTCGACCACTACTAACTCTGGGCACCTCGCTTGGGCGTCGCGGCGACGCATCGACCGGCGCACGCCTTCTGCTCTTGCCTGAGCCGTGCAAGCCAACACCACGCCCTTGGCGAAAACCGCCAGCGCCGTGTTGGCTGGCCGATCGGCCAGCGCCACTAAGGCTGGCCAGTCGGGCAACCACACCACCATCTGCCGCATTAACTAACCGCCTGACGTTTGCGCGCTGGCCGGTCCGGGGCACTGGCCAGTTTGACCCCGGCTGAGACTGGCGAAACCGTGAGGTCGGCGTTGGGCAGCCACAGTCTGCGAGAGCCTTGAACCCGGCCGCCGCGCTCGACCTCAAGCGTGACTTGCCGCGAGGCCAGATGGCCGTAACCGGTGTCTGGACCGAGCCAGCGCTGATCGCGCAGTCGCAGCCGTGCGTCGGCCCGCGGCCAGTCACCTACCGCCACCAAGGCGGCTTGGCGGCGATGCAGTCTGGCCCGCAGACGGACCGCCTCACGCTCGGCCAAGCCCACCTGATCGACCAGCAAGATCCCGACCGAGTCGGCGAGCGCGCCCAAAACCGACGCAGGATCGGCGCCGGCATCTGGCACCCAGACGGACCGCTCTAGACAAACGCCCAACTCTGCGGCTGCCGCCAGACCAATCCGGTTCGAACCGACAAAAGCACACCAAGCCCCGTCCGCCGACGGGCCTGCGGCCAGCAAAAAAGCCAGGCTCGGCGAGTCAACCGCATAAACCCCACCGGGCTGCAGCGCCAACAATCCTTCGAGCGCCGGGTGGGTGGCCAAGGACAGGACAGACGGCCGCCCCTGCATCTGCCCGATCTGGGCGCGCAGACTGTCGAGAATTTCCGCAGCAGCAACCACTCACCCATTATCGAACACTCGTTCGAATTAGTCAATCGCTTCCGAAGAGTTCCGGTCAGCGTGAAAGTTCGATGGTCCCGCCGGGGATAGCATCGAGCAGCCGTCGGGTGTACTCCTGCTGTGGGTTGTTATAAACCTCATCAACCGAAGCTTGCTCGACCAGTTTGCCGCGCTCCATCACCAGTACATCATCTGCGATCTGACGAACCACCGCCAGATCGTGGGTGATGAACAGGTACGACAGGCCGAGTTCAGCCTGTAAGTCGGTGAGCAGCGCGAGGATCTGCGCCTGTACCAGAACGTCAAGGGCGCTGACCGCCTCATCGAGGATAACCACCTCGGGCTGCAATGCCAGCGCGCGAGCAACGGCTACACGCTGACGCTGACCGCCAGACAATTCGTTGGGGAACCGGCGCGCGACCGCCCACGGCAGCGACACCTTGTCCAACAGATCTCGGATCTGCGCCTCACGCTCAGCATCTGTGCCGATCTTGTGCGTACGCAGCGGTTCCTCAATCGAACGATAAATCGAATACATCGGGTCGAGGGAGGCATAAGGGTTCTGGAACACCGGTTGCACCTGGCGACGGAAAGCCAACTGCTGGGTCTTACTCGTCAGCGTTGAAATATCAACGCCATCGAACTCGACCGTTCCACTCGTCGGCTCGAGTAGATCAAGCACCATGCGTGCAACTGTGGATTTGCCCGAACCAGATTCACCGACAATTGCGGTAGTAGTTCCGCGCTTGAGACCAAACGACAAATCATCTACCGCGACGAACTCATTCTTTTTCCACGGTGGCCCACCTGGAATCGGAAAGACCTTCGTCAAGTTTTTCGCAGCCACGACAATGTCTTGACCGCGACCGAACTCTTCGCCAGTCGAAGCCACTTCGGCTGCGGTTTCCTCAGCCACTTCCTGGGCGAGTTCGCGTACCTCAGCACGATGCTGAGACATCAACCGATGCGAAGCCAGGGACGGCGCCGCTTTGATCAGTCGCTGCGAATAGGGATGCTGCGGGTTCTGCAAAATCTGCAAAGCCGGACCGGACTCGACAACCTGCCCCTTGTACATCACAACTAGGTGATCGGCACGCTCTGCGGCCAAACCAAGATCATGGGTAATGAGCAGGACTGCGACGCCTAGGTCGGCCGTCAACTGATCAAGGTGGTCAAGGATCTGCTTTTGCACCGTGACGTCAAGCGCACTGGTGGGCTCGTCAGCGATCAACAGTTTCGGTCGAGCAGCCAAACCCATGGCGATAAGCGCCCGCTGACGCATGCCTCCGCTGAATTCGTGCGGATACTGCTTGGCGCGCTGCGCGGCATCGGGAAGGCCGGCCTCCTGCAGCAACTCGATCACCCGAACATCGGCATCTTTGCCCTTGGCGACTCCGTTCGCTACTAGAGCCTCCTTGATCTGGTCACCGACGCGGTACAGCGGGTTTAGGTTGCTCATTGGATCTTGCGGGACAAGACCAATCTGCGAACCGCGAAGCGCCAAGATCCGCTTCTTATCGGCCTTTGCAACTTCAACGCCATCAAACTCGATTGAGCCAGAAGTTATGTGCCCCGTGCCCGGCAGCAGATCGATAATCGCGTGCGCGGTCGTAGATTTACCTGAACCGGACTCACCCACGATCGCGACGGTCTGACCCGGATAGAGCGTCAGCGATGCTCCTCGAACGGCAGGAACATCCTGCTTGCCCTGACGAAAAGCGACATGCAGGTCGGTGACCTTCAAAAGTGGTTGACTCATCAGTCCTTCTTCCGACTCTTCGGGTCAAGCGCGTCTTGGACGGCATCGCCCAACAGGATGAATCCCAGCACCGTGATGGCAAGTGCGCCTGCCGGCCAGAACAACACGCCCAACCTGTCGCCAGATCGGACCTGCACCTGGGCGGCCGAAATGTCGTTGCCCCACGACACCACACCGTACGGAAGGCCAATGCCCAAGAATGACAAGGTCGCTTCCGAGACGATGAAAATACCCAAGGACATGGTTGCAATTACGATTACCGGTGACAGTGAGTTGGGCACAACGTGACGCCACAAGTTAGTGGCTCGGTTTGCCCCGATCGCGCGGGCCGCGTCAACAAACTCAAGTCCCTTGACCTCAAGCACCGCTCCGCGCGCAATCCTGGTCACCTGCGGCCAACCAAAAGCCGCCATCGCGAAGGTCACTGCCGCGACTGCTCCCCAAAAACCACGATCTGGCCAAACGTTGTTCAAAACCGACAACCCGACAATCGCGCCCAGCAAAAGCGGGATGGCGAAAAAGATGTCAGCTAACCGCGAAAGCAAGGTATCCGCGATCCCACCAAAGAATCCAGCAAATGCTCCGGTAATCAACCCGCCAAGGGTGACTACCAAGGTGCTGAATATGCCCACTGCAACTGACGCACGCGCTCCATAAATAGTCCGCGTGTAAACGTCGTAACCCTGTTTGTCGAAGCCGGCAATATGACCTGGGCTCGGCCCTTCGAGACTGCGAGTCAGATCGGCGTGTGTCGGCGATAGCGAAGTAAAAAGTCCGGGGAATGCGACCACGATGGCAACCATGCCGATGATTACCGCCGATACCCAAAACAGCCAGTTCCGGCGTAGGTTCTTCCACGCCTCTTTCCACTGGCTCTCTGGCGGCCGCGAGGTATCGACCGTCCCGGTCTCCTCCAACGGAGTTTCGCTCAACGACGCAACGAAGTGTTCCTGTCCAGGCAGCACGGCCGGGGTTGGCATATCAGGCATAACGAATCCTCGGATCTAGCCAGGCGTACAACAAGTCCACAACCAGCGACATCACGACATAAATAAGCACCATGACAGTGACAACGGCCACGATCGTCGGCGTCTCGCCCTGACCGATGGCGCGCCAAGCGAGATTGCCGACCCCAGGAACGTTGAAGATGCCCTCGGTAACGATGGCGCCAGCCATCAAAGTGCCCAAGTCGGCACCGAGATAAGTCACCACTGGGATGAGCGAATTGCGAAGCACGTGTCGGCGGTTTACCTGACCGTCGGTCAGACCTTTCGCCCGCGCCGTACGAACGTGGTCGGCGGTCAGATTTTCGATCATCGAAGTACGGGTTAGGCGAAGCACATAGGCAAAGGACACCAAACCGAGCACCACGGCTGGAAGTATGAGTCGGTCCCAGGAGGCGTCACCACCAACGGTCACCGGCGCCCACCCCAGCTTCACGCCAAAGACCAGTTGGAACAGGAAACCGAGTACGAAGATTGGAATCGCAATCACTACCAACGAAACGATAAGCATCGTGGAGTCAAACAGTTTGCCCTTTTTGATGCCCGCGTAGAAACCGGCCGCAATTCCGAGTACCGACTCGATAATCAGCGCCATGAACGCCAACCGAAGCGTTACCGGGAAGGCACGAGCGATCAAATCAATTACCGGCTGGCCAGAGAAAGACATGCCCAAGTCAAGAGTTAACGCACCCTTTAGGAAGAGCAGCCACTGCACCAGGAAAGGTTTGTCAAAGTTGTATTGCGCCTCAAGTTGCTGGCGGACAGCTTCAGAAACTGGTTTGTCGCCAAATAGGGCAACGATTGGATCGCCGGGTCGCAAAAAGACCAGTGCGTAAATAAGCAGCGTGGCACCTAGGACTACAGGGATCGCCTGTAAGACCCTTCGCAGGATGTACCAGCCCATGGTTTTCTCCGTCCTATGGGAGTGATTTCAAACACTAGTCCTCTGCTGCCTATTGATGCAGGTTGGACGAAAGCGTGTCGCTAGTGCGCAGATGTGGCGGTGCCCGAAGGCACCGCCACACTCAGGCAAACGTCACTTGGTGATGTTTTGGTATTCCGGCTTGTTCTGCCAGTTGAACTCAACGTTCTTGACGTCCTTACCGGCCGCACCCGAGACATTGGTGTTCCACAACGGAATCGCTGGCAGATCCTTCATCAAGATCGCCTGCGCATCGACCCAGAGCTTGTAACGCTCATCGTCGTCCTGCGCGCCCGACGCCTGCTTCAGCAGAGAATCGAATTCCTTGTTGCCGTAGTCGCCGTCGTTCGAGCCTGCGCCCGTGCCGAAGATCGGACCCAAGTAGTTCTGGATCGACGGGTAGTCAGGCTGCCAACCGGTACGGAATGCCGTGCCGATCGACCGGTCGGTCACCTTGGTGCGCAACTCGTCGAAGGTCGGGAACGCCTTTGGTGCGGCGTTGATGCCTTTGATGTTGTTGTTCAACTGGTTGACTACGGCTTCTACCCATTCCTTGTTGCCCGGGCCATCCCCGTTGTAAGACAGTTGGAACTTGCCGCTCCACGGCGAGATTTCGTTGGCCTGATCCCAAAGCTTCTGGGCATCGGCGGCGCTGAACTCGAGAACTTCGTTACCCGGGATGTCTTCCGTGAAGCCCGGCATGACCGGGGCGCTGAAGTCCTTCATCGGGCTGCGAGTGCCGTCGAAGATCTTCTCGGTGATCGTCTTGCGGTCGATCGCCCGGCTGATCGCCTGACGACGCAAGTTACCCTCTTCGCCCTTGAAATGGTCCAGCGACTCCGGGATCGTGACCGTGCCATTGACCGAACCCGGTGACTCAAATGCCTGAACGGCATCGTCGGTACGGAAGGTGGTCAGCGCGCTCGGCGGGACCTGATCCATCACATCTAGGGTGCCGCCAACAACGTCGGTGTAAGCCGCTTCGGTGTCGGTGTAGAACTTGAAGGTCACGCCACCGTTCTTGGCCTTACGTACACCGTCGTAATCCTTATTCGGCGACATCACGGCTTCGACGTTGTGGTCCCAAGAGTCCAGTACGTAAGGGCCGTTGCCGATCGGCTTTTCACCGAAGGCCTTCATGTCCTTAAAGGCAGCCTCTGGCAGCGGGTAGTAGGCCGCGTAGCCAAGTCGAAGCGGGAAGTCAGACTCTGCCTGCTTCAAGGTAATGGTGAAGGTCTTGTCATCGACCACCTTCAGACCCGAAATCGTATCGGCATTGTCGACCGTGTTGCCCACTTCGTCCGTGCCCTCAATCGGGTAATAGAAGTAGCTCTGCAACTGCTTGTTGTCCGCGTCTGCACCGAAACTCCAGGCTTTGACGAAGGATTCGGCGGTCACGTCGGTGCCGTCGGAGAACTTCCAGTCCTTTAGTTTGACCGTCCAGACCTTGGAGTCTTTGGACTCGATCGACTCGGCTACCTCATTTTCCTGGGACCCATCGGTCTTGTACGAGATCAGGCCGGCGTAGATAAGGTCAATGATGTTGCCACCGCCAACCTCATTCGTGTTGGTGGTCACCAGCGGGTTCTGAGGCTCGGTACTAAACGCGGTGATGACCGAATCGGTCTTGTCACCGTTACTGTCGCTGTCGCCGGAGCAGGCGGTCAAGGTTAGACCCGCGGCTGCCGCCAAGGCGATCCCTGCGAAGGCTGAACGCCGAAGTCGCATGAATTTCCTCCTGTGATGGGCATGCGTGAACGCACGCGCGTTCTTTATGACTATCACTTGGCGGCGGTGAATCCCACTTCCAATGGCCTACTTCACCGAACTGCAACCAAACCAATTAACTAGGTAACTACTAGTTACATCGGACCATAGCAAACGGCCCCGTCCCACATCGGGACGGGGCCGTTCCTAATTGAACGCGTTAGCGATCAGCCCTTGCGCTTGGTGATCTCTTCAGTTGCCTGCGGCAGAACCGTCTTCAGATCGCCGACGACGCCGAAATCAACCAGTTCGAAGATTGGTGCTTCTTCGTCCTTGTTGACCGCAACGATCGTCTTGGAGGTCTGCATGCCGGCGCGGTGCTGGATTGCACCGGAGATGCCGTTCGCCACGTAAAGCTGCGGCGACACAACCTTGCCGGTCTGGCCGACCTGGAAGGTGTGTGGCTTCCAACCGGAGTCGACCGCGGCGCGCGAGGCGCCAACAGCCGCACCGAGCACGTCGGCCAAGGCTTCGACCTCGGAGAAGTCGCCGCCGGTGCCACGACCACCGGAAACGACGATCGCCGCTTCGGTGAGCTCGGGACGACCAGTGCTGACTCGCGGCTCACTGGCAACGATCTTAACTGCCTTGGCAGCGTCCGAAACGTCGAAGGAGACCGCTTCAACCGCACCGGCGGCCGGGGCGGCTTCGGGAGCAGCAGCGTTCGGCTTGACCGCGATGACCGGCGCACCCTTGGTGACTTGGGCGGCAACGGTGAAGTTACCGGCAAACACCGACTGGGTGGTGGTGATCGTGCCGCCGTCGACGGCAACGTCAACGGCGTCGGTGATCAGACCAGAACCGGACTTGAGCGCAACGCGAGCAGCGATCTCTTTGCCTTCAGCGCTGGACGGGGCCAGCACCGCGGCCGGGGACTTCTCGGCAACCAAAGCAGCCAGGGCTTCGGCCTTAGGCGCAACCAAGAACTCGTCGTACACCGAATCGGCGTAGGAGTAGATCTTCGCGGCACCGTATTCGGCCAAGACAGCGGTGTCGGCTTCGCCGAACACGACGGCCGAGGGTTCACCAATCCGGCGGGCGATCGTCAGCAACTCCAGCGAGGGCTTGGTGACCTTGCCGCCAGCAGCTTCAATTAGAACAAGAACTTCACTCATAGCTTCAGGCTCCTACTCACACGAACTTCTTGGACGCGAGGAACTCGACGAGCTTGATGCCGCCGTCGCCCTCGTCGGTGACGATCTCGCCGGCGGTGCGCGGCGGGCGGGCGGTGGTCGACTCCACCTTCGAAGCGGCGTTGTCCAGACCAACCTCAGCGGCGTCGATGCCCAGATCAGCTAAGGTCCACTCTTCGACCGGCTTCTTCTTGGCGGCCATGATGCCCTTGAAGGACGGGTAGCGCGCTTCGCCGGTCTGGTCGGTGACCGAGACGACGAGCTTGCCGGTGGCTTCGATCTGCTGGGTGGCGGCATCGCCGTCACGACGGATCTTCACAGTGTCACCGTCAACGGAGATTTCCGAGGCGTAGGTTACGGCCGGCAGGCCAAGGCGCTCGGCAACGAGGGTGGGGACAACGCCCATGCCGCCGTCGGTGGAGGCCATACCAAAGAAGACGAGGTCGTACTCGAGCTTCTCGATTGCCTTTGCCAAGACCAACGAGGTGGCGATGGCGTCCGAGCCGGCAATGGCGTCGTCTTCGACGTGTACGCCGGCGTCAGCGCCCATCTGCAGGGCTTTGCGAACGGCGTCAGCGGCGTCGGCGGGGCCGACGGTCAATACGGTTACTTCACCGTCGCCAGCTTCGATGACCTGCAAGGCCTGCTCTACTGCGTACTCGTCGAGCTCGGAGAGAAGTCCATCGACATTCTCACGATCGACGGTGTTATCTGCTGGCTCGAACGTCCGGTCGCCAGTCGCGTCCGGGACGTACTTCACAGCAACAACGATCTTGGTCACGAGGACCCTCCTGTGAAATCGGGATGCGGGTCCGTTTGGATCCCGCGGTTTTCAGTTCCACCTTCCCACGCGGCCAATTCCACGGGTGAGGTGACCCTTTCCAGCGGCGATGTTACCCGAAAGTAACGCCGCGAAACGAGCCGAGCGGTGTGGCGTGGCTCACTTACCCGTGAACTTGGCCTTTCCTGGTCCGTTCTCCATGAACGAACGCATACCTTCAGTTTGGTCTTCGGTGGCGAAAAGCCCGGTAAAGCCGACGCGCTCGATTTCGAGGCCGGTTTGCAAATCCACCTCAAGTCCGCGGTCGATCACGTCCTTGGCAACCCGCAAAGCAATGGCCGCTCCCCCAACGAACTGCGCCGCCCAAGCAACGGCTTTGGCGTAAACCTCTTCAGCCGGGTGAACCTGATCGACCAAGCCGAGCGACAACGCCTCGGCAGCGTCGACAAACCGACCGGTGTAGATCAAGTCCTTCGCCTTGGCCGGGCCGATCAGCCGAGCTAGGCGCTGAGTGCCACCGGCGCCGGGAATGATGCCGAGCAAGATTTCTGGCTGGCCGAGTTTGGCGTTCTCGGCACAGAACCGAAGGTCGGTCGACAGGGCGAGTTCCAGTCCTCCGCCGAGCGCGAATCCAGTGATCGCCGAGACCGTCGGCTTGCCGATCGCCGCAATAGCCCGGGTGAACTCCTGCAGTAGGTGGCCGTGCGCGAGCATCTCGGCATAACCCATCTGGGCCATCTCTTTAATGTCTGCGCCAGCAGCAAACACTCGCTCGCCGCCGTAAATAACGACCGCCGCGATGTCGTCACGATCGTTTGCTTCGCGCGAAACTTCGATCAGTTCGCGCTGGAGTTGAGCGTCAAGAGCGTTCATCTTCGGTCGATCCAACCGGATCGTGCCGACGCCATCAGTTACTTCGAGTTGGACGAACTGCCCCATATTCCTGCCTCCTGTTTGGTCGCCTTGAGCATAGGAGACGGCACCGACATCAGGTGCCGAGGGCTTGCAGCGCTTGCCCGCTGAGCCGGTAGGTGCGCCATTCGGCCAGATCGACCGCGCCGAGTGAGCGATAAAAATCAATCGACGGGGTGTTCCAGTCGAGCACCTGCCACTGCATTCGGGAGTACCCACGCTCAACACAAATCTGCGCCAACTGCTTGAGCAAAGCAAAGCCCAGTCCGCTGCCGCGGTGCGCCGGATCGATGTACAGGTCCTCCAGATAGATTCCGTGGACGCCGTCCCAGGTAGAGAAGTTCAAGAACCAAATTGCGGTGCCGACGACCTCACCGGCCTCCTCGGCTACCAACGCAAACACGGCAGGATTTTCACCGAACAATCGCTCGTGGAGTTGTTCGACGGTGACCACACACTCCTCGGGCGCGCGCTCATAGGCCGCCAAATCGTGAACTAACCGAACGAGGTGTTCAACGTCTGTGGGTACTGCGACACGAATACGAGAATCTGACACCTCTAGATTCCACCACGAACACCGGTAGCCTCAAGCAGGTGACCGAGGCAACGAAACTTCACGACGGCGATTTGACCTTGGAACCTACCTCTGGGGCCACTGACTTGACCGGATTCGCGGTCCTGCAATCGGGCGATCGAATCGGTACCGTCGCGCTGCAACACCAACCGGGCAAGGCCGGGCGCCAAGCCGGCTCGGTGCGGTGGAATTTCAATAGCGACACCGGCCAACTGGTGGCCGCGCGCGCGATCGGACTGGCGATCGACTTCGGGTTCAACAAGTTGGGCTGGAACCGAGTCGAAGCGCGAATCGCCGATGGCGATTCGACCGGCCTTCGCCAAGCGTCGATCGCTGGAATGCGCCGCGAAGGAGTGGCGCGCACGGCCGGCAACGACCCAGACCAAGTCATCCTAGGTCGGATCTCCACCGATCCTCCAGCCTTCAGCCGCGAGGGGTTCGTGGCCATTTTGAACGCAGGACTCCCCCGAAAACGAGTAATCGGCCAGGGCATTTTGCGAAATGAGTACGACGAAATCTTGCTTTGCGAACTGACCTACAAGAAGGAGTGGGATCTGCCCGGCGGCGTGATCGAAGTCGGCGAAAGCCCCGCGGCAGGGCTAGTGCGCGAACTTGAAGAAGAACTCGGCATCACCGTGACGATCGACTCGCTCGTGACGATGAACTGGCTGCCGACCTGGCGCCAGTGGGACGACGCTTGCCTGTTCGTGTTTGATCTTGGCCAGGCCGCAAGCGACTTGGTTAAACAGATGCACCTGCAGAAGACCGAAATTGCCGCCGTGCACTGGTGCGATGCCGAACTGATCGCGCAACGGGCAACCGCGGCAACAATCGAACTAACCCAAGCGCTTCGAAGTGGGCCGCTACCGGGCTACCGCGAAGCACCGCTTCAACCCGAATGATCCGAAACTCCTTGACCTGGGAATCGGACAGCTTCACGCATGGCGAAGGCCAGCCAGCCAAGGTGAACGACCACCCCGATGGACAGCCCGGATAGGGCGTAGGTGCTGCCTGGTTCTGAGTTTTCCCAACCGGCTAGGAAAAACGACAAGAACATCACGTTCGGCAAGTGCGCGAT
>JAPXRA010000003.1:18199-24711 GCA_033813795.1 Aeromicrobium sp.
GTGCGCGATCGCTGAAACTAGTTGCCCGATTCTAGTTGCCGAATCGGTTTTCAGCAGCAGCGTCACCGCGCTGGCAAGCACGACCGGGACACCAAGCCAGAAACTGATGATCGGCACGAGGTACTCCCAACCCGTCATGTCGAGTTCTCCAGTTTGCTTCTGCCAAGACTGAACTCCTAGTGCAACGGCGACCGCCACAACTAGGACGGACAGTGCGTAAGCACCAACCGAGTAGATCGCGTCGCGTTTGAAGCGCAACATCACGTCCACCTCCGATCCGAGCCGCCAGATAGTTCGGATCGGCTCCTAGCAGAAGTTAACCCTCAAAACAGCGCGGTGGCGAGGGAGCGTCGCGCTTGGGCGACCCGCGGATCGCTCAAGCCAACGACCGCGAAAAGCTCCAGCAGATGCTCGCGCACCTTGGTGCGGTCGTCATTTCCGAGCCGCTTGATCAGCTCGATCAGCCGAATGAACGCGTCTTCGACGTGCCCGCCACTTATGTCCAGATCGGCCACCAAGAGTTGGGCGTCAATGTCGTCAGGGTGGTCTGCCGCAGCCTTACGAGCCGCTTGCAAGTCTGCTGTCGCAGTGCGCGAGTAGAGCTTCGTCGCAGCAAGCCGCTGCGCGACCTCGGTGTCGCCAGGCGCCTGCGCCAACAGGCTTTCGTATTCGGTGATCGCCGCGGCAAAATCACCGCGGGCATAGGCCTCATCGGCCTTCACGAAGCGGGGATCGTCTTCCGGCTCAGCTTCCGCCTCGGCTGCAGAGTCTGCCGGCGCCGACGGTTCAGCCCGACCGTTGAGACCGTTCTGTTGCGCCAAGCGCACTAACTCGTCGAAGTAACGCTTGATTTCGGTGCCATCGACTGTGCCTTGGAACAGTGGCACAGGCTGACCCTGGACGAGTCCGACTACCAAGGGAACCGCTTGGGCCTTGAGCGCTTGGGCGATGCCTGGGTTCGCATCGGCGTCTACCCTGGCGACTTGCAACGCCCCACCATAGGAGGCCGTGGCCGCGACCAGCACCTGGGTGAACTCAACGCTCTGCGGGGCCCGCGGTGACCACAGCGCCAGCACAACCAAATGGCGCATCGACGATTCGACGATGGATTGAAAGTTCGCTTCGGTCGCGTCGATGACGTAAACCGAAGCGCCCGCAGCCGAAGTTTGGCTGGCTTCGGGACGCGGTTTTGCCAGGGAAGAAAGGTCGATGGCGCCTGGGCGCGAAAAACTCATGCCCCAAGTGTAGGAAGTGCCCTCACATTTGGTCGAACCGCTCGGTCTGCTCGACTCGCTCAGTTAGTTCGACATCCCCGAGTCGTTTCGCCTTCGACTTAGCAACGATCTTGTTGCGCCGTTTGGACTCATCGCGGACCGCGTTGTTGATTTCGTGATCCACTTCCAAGATTCGCGGCACGAACCGAATTTCCCGCAACCCCTGCTCTTGGGCAGCGGACTCAAAAACAAAATGCCCATAACCCAAAATTCGGCCCAGCGGAGACCTTGTCATGGTCATGTCGAGGATTCGGTTCACCGGCATCGTCGCGACCCGCACGGTCCAGAACCCGCTGAGCCGAACCACCCGCCAGTTGGTGACTACAAAGACATCGCGCCATTCAAGGAACGCTCGCGCACAAGCCACCACCACGGCAATCAGCGAAATCCACCAGAGAATCTGCCAAATCAGCCCGGTTCCAAAAAACATGAACCCCGTCGCCAAGACCGCCGCGAACAAGGCCGCCGCGACCGGGAAATAGACAATCGGATGTTTAGGCACTACTCGAAGGACGTGCTCACCGGCGCGCGGATTCAGCCGCTTTTCTAGCCGAGGGTTTGAGTCCGGGTTGGGGAATGGTTCGTTCAGCCGGCGCCAAAACCGCCAAACCACCGAAGGCGGTGCGACTTCAATGCCGAGGCGCTCTTCCATGGGCGCTCAGAACAACTCCGAGACGAACACTCCTACCTGGCGGAAGGCGCTGATTGCAGCGTCAAACGCTCCTCGGACCGCTGCTGCGGCGTCCGCGGGCGTGCTGAACAGGTAGTAGAGCGCAAAGCCCACTATGAACAGGATTACTGCCTTCTTCACCACGCGAACAGTTCTATCGCACCAATAGCACAAAACCCGGTAGGCGCGGCGCGAAACCTCAAGTTTCGGTTGAAGTTAGCAAAGACTCGGCTGCGGCGAAGGGATCGAGTTTGCCGGCAGCGACCTTGGTGGCTAGCTGGTCTAGTTCGATTCCCTCGTCGAAACTGAACCGACGCCGCACCCGATCAAGCGCAATCTGCTGAATTTCGCGCCGCACCCGCGAAATGCGCCGGGCGCTCAGCAGTCCAGTTGATTTGAGGAAGTCAAAGTGAGCGGTCAAGTCGTCGGCTAGTTCAACGATGCCGGTACCTTCGGAGGCAACCGTTAGATTTATCGGCCGCTTCCACGCGTCGACTGGAGTCGACAACGCCAGCATCGAACGCAGTTCACGCCTAGTAGTGGCCGCGCCATCGCGGTCGGCCTTGTTGATGCAAAACACGTCACCGATCTCAAGGATCCCTGCCTTGGCGGCTTGGATCCCGTCGCCCATCCCCGGCGCCAGCAGCACGACCGAAGTGTCGGCCATCGAGGCCACTTCAATTTCGGATTGGCCGACCCCGACGGTCTCTAGCAAAACGACGTCACAGCCGGCCGCGTCCAAGACTCGGATGGCATGCGGGGTGGCCCAAGACAGTCCGCCTAGGTGACCTCGACTGGCCATCGACCGGATGAAAACTTCCGGGTCGGTGGTGTGCTCACCCATCCGAATCCGGTCACCGAGCAACGCTCCCCCGCTAAACGGCGAAGTCGGGTCGACCGCTAATACGCCGACGCGCTTGCCGCGGGCCCGGAACTCCGTGACCAGCGCGGCGGTCGTAGTCGACTTGCCGACTCCAGGCGAACCGGTCAGGCCGATGATGTGCGCCTTGCCCACCAGTGGGGCGAGCGCGGCACTTACTTCTGGCAGAAACTCCGACTCGGCTTCGACCAAAGTAATCAAACGCGCCACCGACCTGGCCTCGCCGGCTTGCGCCCGCGAGACCAGGTCGGTGATGTCTGGCTTGTTCAGGTGTCAGGCCTTCGGCACGCGGATGATCAGCGCGTCGCCCTGACCGCCACCGCCACAGAGCGCTGCCGCACCGATGCCGCCACCGCGGCGACCGAGTTCGAGCGCGAGGTGCAGCACGATGCGAGCGCCGCTCATGCCGATCGGGTGACCGATCGCGATGGCGCCACCGTTGACGTTGACCTTGTCTTCGGAAACACCCATCTTTTTGGCCGAAACGATGCCGACCGCGGCGAAGGCTTCGTTCAATTCGAACAGGTCGATGTCGCCAACATCGATGCCTTCCTTTTCGGCGGCCTTGATGATCGCGTTCGCCGGCTGTTCCTGCAGAGTCGAGTCCGGGCCCGATACGTTGCCGTGGGCGCCAATTTCGGCGATCCAGGTCAGACCGAGTTCTTCGGCCTTGGTCTTGCTCATCACGACGACTGCGCAAGCACCGTCAGAGATCTGGCTGGCGGTACCGGCAGTGATCGTGCCGTCCTTGGCGAACGCCGGACGCAGGCGACCGAGCGACTCGGCGGTGGTGTCGCCACGAACGCCTTCGTCAGCTGAAACGACAATCGGGTCGCCCTTGCGCTGCGGGATTTCGACCGGCACGATTTCGCCGTCGAAGAGGCCGTTCTTCTGCGCGGCGGCAGCCAACTGGTGGGAGCGGGCGCCAAAAGCGTCCTGCTCTTCGCGAGTCAGGCTGTCGGTGGCCGCATTGCGAGTTTCGGTCAGCGAGCCCATCGCCTGGTCAGTCAGCGCGTCCCACAGGCCGTCGTACTCCATGTGGTCGAGCATGGTGGCCTTGCCGTACTTGGTGCCCTCACGCGAACCCTTGAGGATGTGCGGGGCCTGAGTCATCGACTCTTGGCCACCGGCAACGACCACGTCGTATTCGCCAGCGCGGATCAACTGGTCGGCCAATGCAATGGAGTTGATGCCAGACAAGCACACCTTGTTGATGGTTAGGGCCGGAACGTCCATCGGGACGCCGCCCTTGACTGCGGCCTGGCGGGCCGGCACCTGGCCAGCGCCTGCTCCGAGAACCTGGCCCATGATGACGTAATCAACCTGGTCGCCGGTGATTCCGGCCTTCTCCAAGGCGCCCTTGATGGCGATGCCACCGAGGTCTGAACCCGAGAGGGTCTTGAGGCCGCCGAGAAGGCGACCGACCGGGGTCCGGGCCCCAGCAACAATGACGGACTGAGTCATAGGAACGTGCTCCTTTAGTGCGAACGTTGTGGTCACTGTACTCGGGGCAGTTGACCAGCCATTAGGACCGGTCACCGCAGTCGACTACGCTTTCGGCCCATGAGCAGCCAGTCCCTAGTTCCGGGCCATCTACTTACCGCCATCGATCACGTCGGAATCGCCGTGGCCGACCTCGACGAAGCGATCGAGTTTTACTCACGTGTCTTTGGCCTTGAGTCAATCCACGAAGAAGTCAATGAAGAGCAGGGCGTACGCGAAGCAATGCTTGCTGTGGGCGACTCCGGTTCATGCCTGCAGTTGTTGGCGCCACTTGACGAAACCTCGACCATCGCCAAGTTCTTGGACCGCAATGGCCCTGGCATCCAGCAACTCGCGTACCGTGTCACTGATATTGACGCCGTCTCGGCCACCCTTCGAGATCGCGGCGTCCGTCTCCTGTACGAAGTCCCCAAACGAGGCACTTCGGACAGTCGCGTCAACTTCGTTCACCCGAAGGACGCTGGGGGAATTTTGGTTGAACTTGTTCAACCTGCGACGAACGCCACACACTGATTTGGCTACACCAGTAGCCACCTAAGTTTCTCGCCAGTAACATTCCTGCAACGCCCATTACCTGCAAAGGAAAACTAGTGCAGCACATTCTTGACGCCATCTTGTCCGGGGACCGCTCCGCCGAGACGTACGAAAACCTCGAACTGCCAGCGACTTACCGAGCAGTGACCGTCCACAAGGACGAAGAGAACATGTTCGAGGGTCTGACCTCGCGCGAGAAGGATCCGCGCAAGAGCCTGCACCTCGACGATGTTCCATTGCCGGAGTTGGCGCCGGGCGAAGCCCTCGTTGCCGTTATGGCCAGCGCGATCAACTACAACACCGTCTGGACCTCGATCTTCGAGCCGGTTTCGACCTTCCGCTTCCTAGAGCGTTACGGCAAGCTGTCGGAGTACACCAAGCGCCACGACCTGCCTTACCACATTGTTGGCTCGGACTTGGCCGGCGTTGTCCTGCGCACCGGCCCGGGCGTCAACGCCTGGAAGCCGGGCGCTGAAGTCGTAGCGCACTGCTTGTCAGTCGAGCTGGAAAGCCCCGACGGCCACGACGACACCATGATGGATCCGCAACAGCGCATCTGGGGCTTTGAGACCAACTTCGGCGGTCTGGCCGAACTCGCGATCGTCAAGTCGAACCAGCTCATGCCAAAGCCCGGTCACCTGACCTGGGAAGAGGCCGCTTCGCCGGGCTTGGTCAACTCCACCGCCTACCGCCAGTTGGTGTCGAAGAACGGCGCCCACATGAAGCAGGGCGACGTCGTGTTGATCTGGGGCGCCTCGGGCGGCCTGGGCTCCTACGCCACCCAGATGGCCCTTAACGGCGGCGCCATCCCGGTGTGTGTCGTTTCCAGCCCCGACAAGGCCGAAATCGTTCGTTCCTTGGGCGCCGAGCACATCATCGACCGCTCGGCCGAAGGCTACAAGTTCTGGAAAGACGAGAACACCCAGGACCCGAAGGAATGGCAGCGGTTCGGTAAGAAGATCCGTGAACTCACCGGCGGCGAAGACCCGGACATCGTGTTCGAGCACCCGGGCCGCGAGACCTTCGGCGCTTCGGTCTACGTCACTCGCAAGGGCGGCACGATCATCACCTGCGCCTCGACCTCGGGCTACATGCACCAGTACGACAACCGCTACTTGTGGATGAACCTGAAGAACATCAAGAGCTCGCACTTCGCGAACTACCGTGAGGCCTTCGAAGCCAACCGCTTGATCGACAAGGGTCTGATCCACCCGACCGTCTCGAAGGTCTACAAGATGGAAGAGACCGGCCAGGCGGCGTTGGACGTCCACCAGAACAAGCACCAGGGCAAGGTCGGCGTCTTGACGCTGGCTCCCGAAGAGGGCCTTGGCGTCTCCGATCCGGAGAAGCGCGCCAAGCACCTGGCCGAGATCAACCGCTTCCGCGGTATCTGACGCGCTGGGTGAGTCTCTAGCTCAACTAGAAACCCCCGTGGGACTGAATCTCAGTCCCACGGGGGTTTCTCTTTAGGTTGAAACTCGCTGAGCGGGTGGTGTCGTGATGGATGAGTGTGCGGACCTACCGTCCCCAGTTCGGAACGCGATCACCTCACAAGGGATTAACCGACGGAGAAGTCCGCGCCTGGCCCGAACAAATCGGAATCTCGCAAGTTTTTTCACCAGAGCAGAACTCATCTAATTTTCATCTGTGC
>JAPXRA010000004.1:0-2758 GCA_033813795.1 Aeromicrobium sp.
CAGGTGGAGTCATCGTTGAAATACCACTCTGGTCGTACTAGATTCCTAACCTAGGTCCGTTATCCGGATCAGGGACAGTGCCTGATGGGTAGTTTAACTGGGGCGGTTGCCTCCTAAAATGTAACGGAGGCGCTCAAAGGTTCCCTCAGCCTGGTTGGCAATCAGGTTTCGAGTGTAAGTGCACAAGGGAGCTTGACTGTGAGAGTGACAGCTCGAACAGGGACGAAAGTCGGAACTAGTGATCCGGCGCTGGCATGTGGAAGCGGCGTCGCTCAACGGATAAAAGGTACCCCGGGGATAACAGGCTGATCTTCCCCAAGAGTCCATATCGACGGGATGGTTTGGCACCTCGATGTCGGCTCGTCGCATCCTGGGGCCGTAGCAGGTCCCAAGGGTTGGGCTGTTCGCCCATTAAAGCGGCACGCGAGCTGGGTTTAGAACGTCGTGAGACAGTTCGGTCCCTATCCGCCGCGCGCGTAGGAAACTTGAGAAAGGCTGCCCCTAGTACGAGAGGACCGGGGTGGACGAACCTCTGGTGTGCCAGTTGTCCTGCCAAGGGCACGGCTGGTTGGCTACGTTCGGAAGTGATAACCGCTGAAAGCATCTAAGCGGGAAGCACGTTTCAAGATGAGGTTTCCCACTGGTTTACCAGGTAAGGCCCCCAGCAGACCACTGGGTTGATAGGCCGGAAGTAGAAGTGTGGCAACACATGGAGCTGACCGGTACTAATAGGCCGAGGGCTTGTTTTCTACAAAGATACTGCGCGTCCACTGTGAGGTTCCCGAGATATGATCGGGAACCAAGTAAAGCTTGGTTTTGATATCTCAATAGAGTTTCGGCGACCATGGCGAAGGGGAAATACCCGGTTTACATTCCGAACCCGGAAGTCAAGCCCTTCAGCGCCGATGGTACTGCACTGGAGACGGTGTGGGAGAGTAGGACGTCGCCGGACAATCATTAGCGCGAGGCCGCTCCTTCGGGAGCGGCCTCGCTGCATTTTACCTGCATTTGCGGGAAGGAAGCATCGTGGCAGAACAACGAAAGCCAAGACCAAATGGTCGCGACCCCAAAGGTGGGCGCGGACCCAAACCCGCTGGATCGTCGAATTCGCGGGGTCGTTCTGAACGCAGCGGTGCTGACTCGCGCCGCTCAGGCGGCGATTCTCGCAGAAGCGGTGGCGATTCACGTCGTGGGCCGAGCGCGGGGCGCCGGCCGGGACGTCCGGAGCAACCAGAACGTAGCGCCGAGCAAAAGGTCTATGACGGACCAGAAATACCAGATGATGTCAGCGCGAAAGACCTCGACAAGTTCGCGAGGCAAGAACTTCAAGGTCTTCCCGAAAAGCTGGCTGACAAGGTTGCGCGTCACCTCGTGATGGCCGGCAGTCTGCTGCACGAGGACCCCGAACTGGCGCACAAGCATGCGCTGGCTGCCCGGGCCCGCGCGATGCGCTGTGGCTTGGTGCGTGAAGCCACCGGCGAAACCGCATATGCCTGCGGGAACTGGTCCGAAGCATTGAGCGAGTTCCGCGCAGCGAAACGAATGACCGGTCGGCAGATTTACGCGCCGATGATGGCCGATGCCGAACGTGCGCTGAAGCGGCCGCAGAAGGCGCTCGAGTTCGATCGTCCCGATATTCGGGCGGCTTTGGATGAATCTGGCAACGTCGAACTATCGATAGTGGTAGCCGGGGCACGTCGCGACCTTGGCCAGGTTGAGGCTGCCTTGCAGATTCTTGAGACTGAGCCGCTGAACACCAAAGGTCGGGCCGAGTGGGTCACCCGTTTGCGCTACGCCTACGCCGACACCTTGTTGGCGGCCGGCCGCAAGTCCGATGCCATCACCTGGTTTCACCGGGTGGCAGGCACCGACGCCGAGCAAGCCACCGACGTGCTCGATCGGCTCGCCGAACTCGAAGGCTAAGCAACCGTTGGCTGATCCGGTTCACCTTTGGTCCACAGCCGAAGTTGTGTCAGTTTGTGCGCGTGTTCGACGACGGTAGCCTTGCGTGGTGCCTAAGTCTCTGCGCTCGAGTAACTCGCCCCTAGCGGCCGATTTCGACGCCATCTATTTCGATCTAGACGGCGTGGTTTATCGCGGCAGCGCGGCCGTGCCAGGAGCGGTTGAGGCATTTGGAAAACTTGCCGGTCATCGCTTGGCGTTTCTGACAAACAACGCCAACCGCAGTCCCGAAGCGGTCAGCGCTCAGCTAACCGAGTTGGGTATTGCGGCATCGGTCGAACAGGTCGTGACCTCGGCTCAAGCCATTGGTGCGCTAATGGCGTCCGAGTTGGCGCCAGGCAGTGCCGTATTTGTTGTTGGCGGACCGGGACTAACTGAAGCCATGATCGCTAACGGGCTAAGCCCGTTGAGCAGGCGCGACGGCGCTGCGGCTGTGGTTCAGGGTTACGCTCCCGATGTCGATTGGCGCAAACTCGCTGAACTGTCGTACGCGGTTGAGTCCGGGCTGCCCTGGTACGTCAGTAACTTGGACTTGACGATCCCCACCGCAGACGGGGTCGCGCCTGGCAACGGTGCGCTCGTCGAAACTGTGCGTATCGCCACCGGTGCCGAACCGGTCGTTGCCGGAAAGCCGTTCGCCCCGTTGTTCGCCGAAGCAAACAAGCGGTTTGCGCCAACAACGCCGCTCATGGTCGGCGACCGGTTAGACACCGACATTTTGGGAGCGAACCGCGCGCAAATCCCGTCGCTGTTCGTGTTGACTGGCGTCAATACCTTGACCGATGTGCTTTTTGCG
>JAPXRA010000004.1:2782-21847 GCA_033813795.1 Aeromicrobium sp.
ACCACCGACCGGACTTCGTCGCGGTCGATCTGGCAGGTTTGCAGCACGTTCACCTGGCGGTGGAAGTCGTTGGCCGTCGTAGCGTCTGCGGTAGCGCCGAAGCCGAAGTAAGTTCTGGGACGCTGCAGTTGACCCGGGCAGGCAATTCGCCTACGGAGTCGCTGCGTGCGTTGCTTGGGCTCGGCTGGTCGCTGCTGGACGACTCAGCCGGAATGTTCGTACTCGATGGGACAATAGAGCTATGACGACCCCAGAACAGGCAGCGGTGCCAGAAGGCTCTGCCACGCTATCGGCGAAGGTTGCCGGGCTTCTCGATGGCCTTGACTCCTTGGACGTAGCAGAACATCCGGCGGTCTACGAGAACGTCGACCAACTCCTGCGCGAGCAGTTGAGCAACCGTCAAAGTAGCGAACAGTAGGCAAATGAGTCGACGTGTTCGTTTGGACGCCGAACTTGTCCGACGGGGTTTGGCCCGGTCGAGAGAAGATGCAGCAAATCTGATCGCTGCGGGCAAAGTGCTGGTCGCGGGCCGGGTAGCGAGTAAAGCAGCCACCCAGTTAACCACCGACCAACCGGTGCTCGTGCGCGATAACGACGACCCGAGGTGGGCTTCGCGCGGGGCACACAAACTCCTTGGCGCACTTGAAGTTTTTGAACCCTTAGGTTTGTCGGTGGCTGGCCGGCGTGCCTTGGATGCCGGCGCTTCCACCGGCGGGTTCACCGATGTCCTGCTGCGCCGCGAGGTTGGCGAAGTAGTCGCGGTCGACGTTGGCTACGGGCAACTGGTGTGGGCGCTTCAAAACGATGATCGGGTTCGCGTCCTCGACCGAACGAACATCCGCTCGATCGATCAAGAGCTCATCGGCGGTGAAGTCGACCTGGTCGTGTCTGATCTTTCTTTCATCTCCTTGACCCTGGTGCTCCCGTCGCTTGCGGGTGTTTGTGCTCCAAGTGGCGACATGGTGTTGATGGTGAAGCCGCAGTTTGAAGTGGGCCGCGAAAACCTTGGCAAGAACGGTGTCGTTCGCGATCCAGAACTACATGCCACGGCAGTACTTCAAGTCGCCGAAGCGGCCTGGAAGGTCGGCTGGGGAACACGCGCCTTGGCGCCAAGCCCGCTGCCAGGCCCGGCCGGAAATGTGGAGTATTTTTGCTGGCTGCGGACCGACGCGCCAGCGCCCACCCGCGAACAAGCTCATGCGGTGGTCGCCGCCGGTCCGCTGGCTGGCGAAGCAACGTCTTTAGGAGGTAAGCAGTGAGAAGAGTCCTGCTAGCGGTACACACCGCTCGTGAAGGCGCACCGAGTATTGCCGCGGGCTTCGCGAAGGCGTTGCAAGACGCTCAGATTCAGGTAAGGGTGCTCGATAGCGAAGCCGAGGCGCTGATCGCTGCCGGCGCGTCGAATCTGGCTGTCGTTGCGGCTGAGGCCGGTGCGGCCAACGACTGCGAATTGGCGGTCGTGTTTGGTGGCGACGGCACGATCTTGCGCGCGGCCGAGTTGTGCCGCGGCACCGGCACCCCGGTCCTAGGCGTGAATCTTGGCCATGTCGGCTTCTTGGCCGAGGCCGATGAAGAAGACTTGGCCGATGTCGCCCAAGCGGTGATCGAAGGCGGTCTGGTCGTTGAAGAGCGGTTGACTGTCGATGTCTCGGTGATCACCAATGGTCAAATTGTGGCCACGAACTGGGCGCTCAATGAGGCCTCGGTGGAGAAAGCCTCTCGTGAACGCATGCTGGAAGTGATCGTCGAAATCGACGGCCGGCCGGTTTCGCGGATGGGTTGTGACGGCGTAGTTTGCGCAACCCCTACCGGTTCAACGGCCTACAACTTCAGTGCCGGTGGGCCGGTCGTGTGGCCCGAAGTTTCGGCACTGCTTATGGTGCCGATTAGTGCGCACGCGCTGTTCGCGCGGCCGATGGTGGTTTCGCCAGAATCGACCCTTGCGGTGGAGGTGGTGGGCCAGTCAACAAGTGGCGTCCTGTGGTGTGATGGCCGCCGCGCCTCTGACCTGCCGATCGGCGCGCGAGTCGAAGTGCGTCGCGGGGCCGAACCAGTGCGCTTGGCCCGGATCCACCCGGCTTCATTCGCAGATCGTCTAGTGCGCAAGTTCGAACTGCCGGTCGCTGGGTGGCGCGGGGCCAACGGAGCGGGCCGAAACTGATGTGGCACTCCTTGCGACTTGAGTCACTCGGCGTAATCGAGGAGGCTGAACTGGAGTTCGGCCCCGGCTTTTCGGTTATCACCGGCGAAACCGGCGCGGGCAAGACGATGGTCGTAACCGCCTTGGGCTTGTTGCGCGGAGAACGGGCCGACCCGGCGCTAGTTCGCCGTGGCAGCGATCGCGCACGAATCGAGGCGGCGCTGGCTGTGCCCGAAACCGCGGCGAATTTGGTACGCGAGGCCGGGGGAGAGGTAGATGACGAACTCGTGTTGGCGCGGGTGCTCTCGGCTCAAGGGCGCAGTCGCGCAGTCGCCGGTGGGGCAACCGTTCCGGCGACCTTGTTGGCTAAGCTCGCTGACGAACTAGTGACGGTGCATGGCCAGTCAGATCAGCAGCGACTGGTGCGCCCGCAAGAACAACGACAAGCGCTCGACCGGTTCGCCGGCGAACCAGTGGCTCATCTCCTAGCCGAGTACGGACCGGCCTTCGCCAAACTCCAGAGTCTGCGTGCCCAGATCGAAGATCTGCGATCAAACTCGGTCCAACGGCTACAGCGACTGGAGTTGCTTCGACATGGTTTAGCCGAGATTGACGCGGTAGAGCCGGCCGCCGGCGAGGACGAAGCACTAGCCGAACTAGAAGACCGGCTCGCACACGCCGAGAACCTGCTGGCGGCAGCGAACGATTCGGCAAGCGCGCTCACCGGCGATGAATATTCGGCGGTTGCGGCACTAGCTGCGGCCGAGTCGGTGCTGGAGAAGGTTGCTGGACGTGATCGAGCACTTGACGAGCTGGCTTCGCGACTAAAACAGACCACAATCGAAGTGGCAGACATTTCCTCGGAGTTGAGCCGATATGGCGCGAGCGTCGATCTTGATCCTGAGACACTCGCCGAAGCCCAGGCGCGCCGCGCGCAAATTGGTGCGCTGAAGCGCCGGTACGGCCCGACCTTGCAGGACGTGCTCGACTGGGCGCAATCTGCCCGGGCCGAGGTCGTGGAACTGGACTTCGACGATTCGACGGTTGAAAAGTTGGAAGCGCAAGCGGCCGCGGCGCTAGCGCAGGTCACCGATCTTGCCGCGAAGTTGACCACGCAGCGACAGTTGGCGGCAAACCGACTTGTTGAAGAAGTGAGTGCAGAACTAACGGAACTCGCGATGGCCTCGGCACGACTCGAACCACGGCTGACCCAAGGTCGACTTGCGAGTTTCGGTGCCGACGAAGTCGAGTTCTGGTTCGCGGCCAACAGCGGGGCCGATCCGCGCCCGCTCGCCAAGGCGGCGAGCGGTGGCGAACTCTCGCGCCTGATGCTGGCGATTGAGGTGGTCTTGGCCGGTCGCGACCTCGTGCCCACCCTTGTTTTCGATGAAGTCGACGCTGGGATCGGTGGGCGCACCGCGGTCGAGGTTGGCCGCCGACTGGCGAAGTTGGCCAAACACGCTCAGGTAATAGCGGTCACCCACCTGCCGCAAGTGGCTGCCTTCGCCGACGCGCACTTTGTGGTGACAAAAGCCGACGACGGTTCGATCACCAAGAGCAGCGTGGTTGCCCTCGATGAGCCGGCCCGGATTGATGAGATCGCCCGGATGCTCGCTGGCGTCGACGACTCCAGTTCGGCCAAAGCACACGCCAGCGAACTCTTAGAACTTGCCAAGACTCACTGATTTGCGGGCTTGATCGGGCCCGCTGCGGCGTGTCGGTTCGGGTTCGGTGCCACTTTGGCGTTCCAATGGAAAGCATCATGCCCATCTTGAAACGAAATAACCGGCAGCAACCGAGCGGCCCGGGGATCGTCGGTCCGGTACGTCTGTGCAAAAGCCCGCGTGATCTTTCGGCGATTCGGGCAGGTGACATTGCCGTTATCGAGGAGGTCGACCTTGAAACTGAGCAAGCAAGAGAGCTAGTCGACCGTGGCGTTGCGGCGGTCTTGAATGTAGTGAATTCCTCCACTGGCCGTTTCCCCAATCTGGGTCCACAGGTGTTGCTTGACGCCGAGGTGGAATTGGTCGACGCGGCCGGCGAGACGCTTTGGCAAACCTTGCGAAGTGGCGACGTAGTTCGGGTCGATCAAGGCGCGGTATACCTCGACGACAAATTGGTTGCGACCGGCATACCGATGACGCAGTCAGGTGTTCAAGTCCAGCTCTCGCAGGCTTCGAGCGGTCTGTCGAGTCAACTCGACTCGATCGTTACCAACGCTGCCGACACCCTTCGTCGCGATCGAGCCATGCTGCTTGAAGGCGCCGGAATTCCAGCCATCTCAACGAAGATCAGCAACCGTCCGGTCGTGCTGGTACACGCCAGTGACGGTGCTGCGGCTGAACTCAAGTCGATCCGGCGATTCATTCATGACAACGATCCGGTGCTCGTGGCCGGTGGGGCCGGTGCCGAACTGCTGGTCAAGGCCGGGCTTCGGCCACATCTGGTGGTCGACCACGCCGACGAACTCAGCGAGCGGGTAATCGACCGCGCACGTGAACTGGTGGTCGTTTCAGCATCCGGAAGGCTGGAGACCCCAGAGCGTTTCGAACGTCACGGGCGTCAACCAGTACTTTTCACGGCTTCAGGAGCCCCCGAAAACTTGGCGCTTTTGCTGGTTGACCAGGCTGAAGCCGCCGTGATCATTCAGGTGGGTGGGGCAACTCGGCTGCTTGAAATCATCGAGGCGAACCCGGCTGATGCCGCGGGCACTTTCATCACTCGGCTTCGGGCCGGATCGCGCGTGGTTGACGCGCGAAACGTGGACTGGTTCGCCAGGCAGCGGCTTAGTTGGTTCACCCCAATTCTGCTGTTGCTCGCTGGCGTCGTTGCCCTCGGCGCTGCCGTCTCAACTACCGCAGTCGGGCACGAGTACGTCGAACCGCTGCTTAAGCAGACTTCCACTTGGATTGAAGGGATCTTCTAGTGATCAACTTGCGCTACCACGTCATCTCCTTGGCTGCGGTGCTGTTCGCGCTTGCCGCCGGGGTCGCGCTGGGCGCAGGGGTGCTGGGCCAAGCCGCCGAGCCGGCCGAAACCACCGAGTCGAGCGGCCAAGAGATCAGTGCGGCGTTGGCTGGTTTCGACGCCGGCTACGCCGCAGCAACCGCGCCAGGTTTGCTAGCCGAGAAACTCGCGGACCGCTCGGTGCTGGTCTTGACCACGCCAAAAGCACGCGAGACCGAAGTCAACTCCATCGTCGAGAACCTGACCGCCGCTGGTGCCACTGTCACCGGTCAGGTGGGTCTGACCGCGAAACTCCTGTCGACCTCAAATCGCCAGTTCGCCGAGGGCGTTGCCGCCCAGTCCAATCCGGGGGCCGGGACTGAAGGCTCAGATTATGGGCGGATCGGCGCAGCCATCGCGCGCGGCTATCTGACCAAGGAATCGACTGCCATCGACGACACTGCTCGCACGATTCGCGCGGCCTTTGCCGAAGGTGGACTGCTCGAGGTCACTACCGAACCCCAAACCCAAGCCCAACTAGTGATTCTCATCGCCGGGCCCAAGAGTTCGGCTGGCGAGGCGACGGTGGTTTCCCAACTCATCGGCTCGATTGATTCGGGCAGCGTCGGCACGGCGGTCGTTGGACCGGTTACTTCGGGAGTCGGCGGTGTCGTCGAGGAAGTGCGCAACTCCGACTCGGCCGGGATCGTATCTACGCTGGACGTGACCGACACCGGAACCGGCCGCGTGGCCGCGGTATTAGCTCTTGTGCAAGACGCTGCCGGCAAGCCCGGATCGTGGGGGACTTCCAAGGCTGCTGACGGCCCGATCCCGAACTAATTTCGGCATTGACTGAACACTAGGTGCGTATCGGAAACGAATACGAGGTGCGCTGGTAGACTGGAGTTCCGTGGAGCACCGTAGCGGTAGATCAGCGCTGATCCCGACGACGGCGGGCGCAAATGCCCAGTTCCGCATTCGAACCGGATCCACGGAGAGTCACCTTGGCAACTAATGCGGTCACCAAACACGTTTTTGTTACCGGCGGCGTCGTGTCGTCTCTCGGTAAGGGGCTGACCGCCTCCAGCCTCGGTCGTCTGTTGAAGTCGCGCGGACTACGCGTGACGATGCAGAAACTCGATCCGTACCTGAATGTTGACCCTGGCACGATGAACCCGTTCCAGCACGGCGAAGTGTTCGTCACCAACGACGGAGCCGAAACCGACCTCGACATCGGTCACTACGAGCGGTTCTTGGACGAAGACCTAGTCGGCCGGGCAAACGTCACCACCGGGCAGGTGTATTCCGAAGTGATCGCCCGGGAACGCCGGGGCGACTACCTAGGTGACACGGTGCAGGTGATTCCGCACATCACCAACGAAATCAAAGACCGGATGCTGTCGATGGGCGGGCCGGACGTTGACGTGGTGATCCACGAAATCGGCGGCACGGTCGGCGACATCGAGAGCCAGCCGTTCTTGGAGTCGGCCCGCCAAGTCCGGCACGAAGTTGGTCGGACAAACGTCTTTTTCTTGCACGTTTCGCTGATCCCGTACATCGGTCCATCTGGCGAACTCAAGACCAAGCCCACCCAGCACTCGGTCGCCGCCTTGCGCTCGATCGGCATCCAGCCAGACGCAATCGTTTGTCGCTCGGACCGGCCAGTTCCGGCCGGGGTGAAGCGCAAGATCTCGCTCATGTGTGACGTCGATGAAGAAGCAGTCGTCACCGCGATCGACGCCCCGTCGATTTATGACATCCCAAAGGTGCTGCACAGCGAGGGTCTAGATGCCTATGTGGTGCGCCGACTCGATCTGCCGTTCCGTGACGTGAACTGGAATGAATGGGACGCACTCCTAGAGCGGGTGCACAACCCCGAAGAAGAACTAACCATCGCTCTCGTTGGCAAGTACATCGACTTGCCTGATGCCTACCTTTCGGTGGCCGAAGCGTTGCGGGCCGGCGGTTTTGCCAACGATGCGAAGATCCACCTGCGTTGGGTCCAATCCGATGACTGCGCCACCGAAACCGGCGCGGCGGCTCAACTCGGAGACGTCGACGGGATCTGTGTGCCAGGTGGTTTCGGAATCCGCGGCATCGAAGGCAAACTCGGCGCACTCACCTATGCGCGAAAGCACGAGATCCCGGTTTTGGGGCTTTGCCTCGGCTTGCAGTGCATGGTGATCGAGTACGCCCGAACCGAACTCGGCATCGCTGACGCCAGTTCAACCGAGTTCGATCCAGACACTGAGCATCCAGTGATCGCCACCATGGCCGAACAGCACGCTTTCGTCGAAGGCGCTGGCGACTTGGGCGGCACGATGCGACTTGGCATCTACGAGGCGGCGTTGAAGCCCGGTTCGGTGGTCGCCGAAGTTTATGGAGCGCAAAAGGTCGAGGAACGTCACCGTCACCGCTATGAAGTGAACAACGCCTACCGCGAGCAGTTGGAGCAAGGCGGACTGGTGTTTAGCGGCACCTCGCCGGACGGCAACTTGGTCGAGTTCGTTGAACTGCCGCGCGATGTCCACCCGTTCTATGTGGCCACCCAAGCCCACCCGGAACTGAAGTCGAGACCGACTCGCCCGCATCCGCTGTTCAGTGGCTTGGTGAAGGCGGCGTTGACCAGAAAGCTCCAACAGCGCCTTCCTGTAGACGCTAAATGAGTGACCACCCGCGGTTGCCTGGCAGGCTCAGTGCCGACGTGCGCCCAAGCGACGTTGCCTGGCCGCTAGTTCGAAGTGAAACCGGCTTCGAGAACGGTTATTTGTCGCTGACCGTCGACACGATCGCGAGTGCTGACGGAGAAGAGCACCCGCGAGTCGTGGTGCACCCGCACAACGCGGTCGGCGTGGCGGCGCTGGACGAAAACGATCGAATCTTGCTGGTAGAGCAGTACCGTCACCCCATGGGGCGACGAATGCTGGAAATTCCGGCCGGGATCATGGACGTCGCTGGCGAAAGCGCGCAAAAAGCGGCCGCGCGCGAACTGGCCGAGGAAGCCGACGTGCTGGCTCAAACCTGGCAACCCTTAGTGAAGGTTGCGCCAACGGTCGGCTACTCAACCGAACAGATCGAGCTTTTCGTCGCGACCGATCTTCGACCGGTTCCGGTATCTGATCGGATTGAGCGCGTCGCCGAAGAAGCCGACATGAGCCTTTGGTGGGTCGAGTTGGCCGAGGCGGTCGAAGCGGTGCGTGACGGTCGAATTCAAGACGCGAAGACGATGGTCGCGATTCTTTCGGTGGCGCTTCGGTGAGCCAGTCGTCAACCGGGCTCGATCGGACGGTGGCCGAGTACTTGTCCCACCTAGCGATCGAACGCGGCTTGGCGGACAACACCTTGAGTTCCTATCGGCGCGACCTGACCAGATATGCCGACTTCATGGTTGGCCGCGGCCGTACTGAACCAGACCAAATCGAAGAGGCGGACGTGGCTGCGTTTTCGGCGGCGTTACGTTCCGGAGATGAGGAGCATTCGCCGCTGGGCACCTCGAGCGTGGCTAGAACCATCGTTGCCGCGCGCGGCTTCCACAAGTTTTGTTTGCGCGAGCAGGTCGTATCGACGGACGTGACCGCCGCGGTTCGACCGCCGCGGCAACCCTCTCGGCTGCCCAAGGCACTGCCGCTGACCCAAGTCGAAGCGATCTTGACCGCAGCGTCCGAGCCGGGGACGGCTCTAGCCAAACGTGACCGGGCGCTGATCGAAGTGCTTTATGGCACGGGCGCGCGAATCTCTGAAGCCGTGGGCCTAGACATTGACGATATCGACCTCGAGCAGTCGTCGGTGCTATTGACCGGCAAGGGTTCAAAGCAGCGCATCGTCCCGCTGGGTTCGTTCGCCAAAGCCGCGATCGAGGACTATCTGACAACCTCGCGGCCAACGTTGTCATCGGCCACCGGCAGCGGCCCGGCGGTATTCCTCAACGCCCGCGGCGGCCGGCTGTCGCGCCAGAGCGCGTGGACCGTCCTGACCCGGGCTGCGACCCGAGCGGGAATCGAAGTAGATGTTTCGCCGCATACGTTGCGACACTCATTCGCTACCCATTTGCTCGACGGGGGAGCGGACGTTCGAGTAGTCCAAGAACTCCTCGGGCATGCCTCGGTAACCACCACGCAGATCTACACTCTGGTCACAATCGACAAACTCCGCGAGACTTACGCCTCCTCGCACCCGCGCGCCTTGGGCTAGTTCGGCCGAAGTCGTTTCTGGCGCGTGTAGAGTGAGCCAGCAGTGTTGCTAGGAGGAAGCGGGACGGATGAAACCAGGCGAAATCGGCCCGACGGGACGACCTTTCCCCCAGTTGGCCGAACCCGGACCTCGAAAGTCGCAGGGACCAGCGGTTGTCATCTCGATGTGCAACCAAAAAGGCGGGGTCGGCAAGACCACCACCACGATCAGTCTTGGCGCGGCCCTGGCCGAGACCGGCCGGCGAGTTCTGTTGCTCGACTTCGATCCACAAGGGTCGATGACTGTCGGTCTTGGCTATAACGCCCACGAGATTGAGCAGAGCATCTATCACGTCTTGATGGACCGTGAGATGTCGCTCAAAGACATCATCTTGCCCACCACGGTTGAAGGTCTTGACCTTGCGCCAGCCAATATCGATCTGTCTGCCGCAGAGATGCGTCTGGTCACCGAGGTTGGCCGCGAGCAGGTGCTGGCCCGGGCGCTCAACACGGTCAAACACGATTACGACGTGGTGTTGATCGATTGCCAGCCTTCTCTTGGCTTGCTCACGGTCAATGCCCTCACCGCGTCGACCGGTGTCATTATTCCGCTCGAATGTGAGTACTTCGCTTTGCGCGGAGTGGCGCTGTTGAACGAAACCATCGAGAAGGTCCGCGATCGAACCAACTTCGATTTGAAGGTCATCGGTCTGCTGGGCACGATGTTCGACGGTCGTACCCTGCACGGCCGCGAAGTGCTGCAAACGCTTGTGGACGGCTGGGGCGACCTGGTGTTCCACACGGTGATTCGCCGAACCGTCAAGTTCTCCGACGCCACCGTCGCCGGTGAACCGATCACCGAATACGCCAGTACCTCCCCGGGCGCGGAGGCCTACCGCCAGTTGGCTAGGGAAGTGCTGCACCGGTGTCCCGACGCGTAAATCTCCCCGGCGCCGACGAACTTTTTCGCGCCACCGCAGCGGACGCAAGTGAACCGGCCGAAAACGCTAGTGGTCGGGTAAAGCACGACGAGAAGATGACGGTCTACCTGACCAGCGAGGAATTGCTCGCGATTGAACAGGCCCGACTTGAACTCAAGACGATCACCGGCCGCAAGGTAGATCGCGGTCGGCTTGTGCGTGCTGCAATTGCCGGCGCCTTGGCTGACTTGGCCGAAAACGGGGCCGAAAGCGAACTGGCGACTCGACTCGCTGAGAGTTGAGCGCCCCGAAATGACTGACTCGCCAACCGATCCGCCGGTGGCAGCGACGCCAGAATTCTCCATCTCCTTGGGGAACTTTGAAGGCCCGCTCGACTTGCTGCTGCAGTTGATCTCAAAGCATCAACTCGACATCACCGAAGTTGCGCTCTCCGTGGTGACCTCGGACTTCATCGCCTACACCCGAACGCTCGACGAGGACCTTGAGCAGATCACGCACTTTCTGCTCATCGCCTCGACCCTGCTCGACCTCAAGACCGCCCGGCTGCTGCCGCAGGCCGAAGTCGAAGATGAAGAAGACCTCGCGCTGCTGGAAGCTCGCGATCTGCTTTTCGCCCGGCTGATGCAATACCGCGCGTTCAAACAAGTTGCGGCGATCTTGGCCGAACGGTTCGAGAACCAACTCCTGCGTCATCCGCGGGCAGTGCCGCTCGAACCGCGGTTCGCAAATTTGCTGCCTGAGGTTGAAATCAAAGCCACCGCCCAAGACTTGGCCGAGTTCGCGGCAGCGGCACTGGTACCCAAGGCGGTCCCATTCGTTTCGTTGGCTCACCTGCACGCCCCAGCGGTCAGCGTGCGCGAGCAAGCGCACTTGGTAGTGGACCGACTTCGCCGCGAACGCTCGCTTACCTTCCGGGCAATCACCCAAGACGCACCCGACAAGATGACGAAAGTGGCCCGCTTTTTGGCGCTGCTGGAACTCTTCCGCGAGGGCGTCCTAGCGTTCGAGCAGGCCGTTCCGCTGGGGGAGTTGACCGTCCGCTGGTCCGGCAGTGACGAAGGCGATATCGATGTTGGCGACGAGTTCGACGAACCGTTGACCACCGAAGAAGAAGTGACGGAAAGTGACCATGAGCGAAACTGACGAATCCGCGACGGCTGAAGTCGCGCCGGTGGACTTGCGCCCGGGCCTCGAAGCGGTATTGATGATCGCCGAGGCACCGCTAGACCACCTCACCCTCGCCCAAGCAGTTGGTCATCCGCCGGCCGAAGTGGCGGCTGTCTTGGCCGAGTTGGCGGCCGAATACACCGAACAGGGCCGCGGCTTTGAGTTGCGCGAACTGGCCGGAGGCTGGCGCTTCTACAGCCGAGAAGAATTCGCTGACGTTGTTTCGGCGTTTGTGCTGGAGGGACAACACGCAAAACTGAGCCAGGCCGCGCTCGAAACCTTGTCGGTGGTGGCGTATCGCCAACCGATTAGCCGCTCGCGGGTTTCGGCAATTCGCGGAGTGAATGTCGACTCGGTGATGCGAACTTTGGTGACTCGCGGACTGATCGAAGAACTGGGCAACGACGTGGAGTCCGGTGCGATCCTCTACGGAACGACGAGTTACTTCCTCGAGCGGATGGGGCTGGGCAGTTTGGAAGAACTCCCCGAACTCGCGCCGATGCTGCCCGACCTTGAGGACTTGGACGGCGAACTGGAGCGAGTCGCTGGCGAGGTCACTCAAACCGAGCCGGCCGATTCTGCGACCGAGGCCGAACAGCCAACGGAGGAGACGAGTGACTGACGGTATTCGGTTGCAGAAAGTCCTAGCTCAAGCCGGGATCGCGAGTCGCCGTCGCTGCGAAGAACTGATGGCGACAGGGCGGGTCGAAGTAAACGGCGAAATCATCACCCAAATGGGCGCGCGAGTCGACCCGGTCACCGACGTGATTCGAGTTGACGGCGTTCGACTGCCGCCACCGTCGGACCATGCGTACGTGCTGTTGAACAAGCCGCGCGGTGTGGTTTGCACGATGGCCGACGAGAACGGCCGGCCGGACTTGTCGGGGTTGCTGGCGAACCGAACCGATCGCTTGTTTCATGTCGGCCGGTTGGACACTGACACTTCGGGCCTGTTGATTTTGACCAATGACGGCGAACTGGCCCACCAGTTGGCCCACCCGTCTTTTGAGGTGACCAAAACCTATGTCGCCTTGGTGCAGGGTTCGGTCAAGCCTGGTCTGGGCAAAACTCTGCGCGCCGGGGTCGAGTTAGAAGATGGCGTCACTGCAGTGGACCGGTTCGTGATCCGTGACGCTCGGTCCGACCGTAGTCTGGTCGAGTTGGACCTGCACAGCGGGAAAAACCGGATCGTTCGACGACTTTTGGCCAAAGTCGGCCACCCGGTAATCGAGTTGACTCGCACCAGTTTGGGGCCACTGAAGCTCGGTGATTTGCGAGTCGGCGCAATGCGTGACCTCTCCCGTGACGAGGTCGGGGCGCTGTTCGATAGCGTTCAGCCATGACCGCCGATACCCCCGAACCTGCTCTTGGGCCGGTTTTGGTCATCGGCTGTGGGCTGATTGGCACCTCGGTTGCCTTGGCGCTGCGTTCTACGGGGATTCAGGTTCACCTGCGCGACCCAAATGAAGCGAACCTCGCCTTAGCAGTCTCCTTGGGTGCCGGCGTGGCCGAACCGGTCGCCGAGCCAGAACTCGTGGTGGTCGCTGCGCCGCCGGCCGCCGTCGCGGGCATCTGCCAAGACGCTTTGGCCGAGTTTCCCGGCGCTGTGGTGACCGATGTGGCGAGCGTGAAGGCGGCCATCGTAGAAACTGTCGTTGACGAGCGTTTCGTCGGTGGACATCCGATGGCAGGTAAAGAACGCTCCGGCCCGATGGCTGCCACCGCACAACTTTTCGAGGGGCGGGCGTGGGCGATCGTGCCCTCGGCTACGTCTGCCCAGGCCAGCGTCGAACTAGTCACCGCGTTGGCCAAGACGGTCAAGGCAGTTCCCCGGCTAATGGCGCCGGCGGCACACGACCGTGCCGTGGCGCTGGTGTCTCATGTGCCGCAACTGGTCTCGGTTCTCACGGCCGGCCTGTTGACTGATGCGCAGAGCGACGACTTGGCACTGGCGGGTCAGGGACTTCGAGACGTCATTCGAATCGCCGGCAGTGACCGGGGGCTCTGGGAAGACATCATCGCCAGCAACGCCGAACAGGTCGGCCAAGTGTTGGACACACTTCATGACCGTTTAGGTAGTTTGCGAGATTCGGTCAAGGCCGTTGACGGCTCAATCGGTGAGTACCTCGACTTGGGCCGTGCTGGAGTCGCGCGGGTGCCGGGCAAGCACGGCGAACGACCAACCGAGTTGGCGGTCGTGTTCGTTTCAATCGACGACACACCGGGTGAGCTTTCGCGACTGCTAAGCGACATTGGCACTGCCGGAATCAACATTGAGGACATGCGCATCGATCACGAACTAGGCCGTCAGGTCGGCGTGGTCGAAGTCGTGGTGAACGCCGACGTTGATGCGGCACTTTTGGATTACTTGAGTGACCGCGGCTGGGCCGCGTTCCGGTGAGGAGAACTTCTGTGACCGTAGTGATCGCCGTCGACGGACCATCAGGTTCGGGAAAATCGAGCACTTCTCGCGGCGTTGCCACCAAACTCGGGTTTGACTACCTCGACACCGGTGCGATGTACCGCGCGATGACCTGGGCGATGTTAGATCGTGGCATCGACGTGCACGACCCGCATGCGGTTGCTGCCGCGGCTGGCGATATCTCCTTGACCAGCGGCGTCGATCCGCAAGCGCCAACCATTTTCGTAGATGGCGAAGACGTGGCCGAGCCGATTCGCGGCGCCGACGTCACAGCGGCGGTAAGTCACGTTGCAGCGGTACCGCAGGTTCGGGCGCGACTGGTCGAACTGCAACAGGCCGCCATTTCCGCGGCTGACACCGGCATCGTGGTGGAAGGGCGAGACATCGGCACGGTGGTGGCACCAACGGCCGACCTGAAGATCTTCCTCGTGGCAGATCCGGTCGCCCGCGCCGAACGTCGGGCGGCCGAACTAGGCGAAACCGACGCCAAAGCAATGGCCGAAGCATTGGCCAAGCGCGACGCAATCGACTCTAATCGGACAGCGTCGCCATTGACCCAAGCAGCTGATGCAGTCGTCGTAGACGGGACGCATCTGACCTTGGTCGAAGTCATCGATCACATTGTGGGTTTGGTGCGACTTTGACGCGCCAATTTGCCCGTCAGCCCTGACTCGAATTTGGGGCAGTCGGTGCGAGTTGGAGCACCGCGGCTGTCTCTGGCAGAATAGTGACTTGCGTCCGCTGTCGTTCAGGCCCTCTCTCCTGACGGCTCGGCCCTAGATTCTGGTTCGGCTTGCCCCACAGGTCGTTCCACATCACTCGAAGTTCTACTTACCAAGGAGACACCACAACCGTGGCAGTCAAGATTCGCCTCAAGCGGATGGGCAAGATCCGCACCCCGTTCTACCGTATTGTCGTCGCCGACAGCCGCACCAAGCGTGACGGTCGCGTGATCGAAGAAATCGGCACCTACAACCCGAAGACCGAGCCGTCGACGATCCACGTTGACTCCGAGCGCGCTCAGTACTGGCTCGGCGTTGGCGCTCAGCCGACCGAGGCAGTTGCCGCGATCCTCAAGCTCACCGGCGACATCGGTGGCAAGGCATCGCTGAAGCAGCCAGAGCCGAAGGCCGACAAGGCGGCGCTGTTCGACGCCGCGCTCAAGGACCTTCACTCCGAGCCGAAGAAGGCGGCCACCACCGCCAAGGCGAAGAAGGAAAAGGCCGAAGAGCCGAAGGCTGAAGAAGCACCCGCCGAAGCGGCTCCGGCCGAAGAGGCGGCAGTAGAAGAGACTCCTGCTGAAGAAGTAAAGACCGAAGAGGCCTGAAATGGCAGGCCCACTCCAGGAAGTCGTTGAGCACCTAGTCTCCGGCATTGTCGATCACCCGGACGAGGTAACAGTCCGGGCAAAGCAGACGCGCCGTGGCGAACTTTTCGAAGTTCGGGTGAATCCCAACGACCTCGGCAAGGTGATCGGCCGCCAGGGTCGTACGGCCACGGCAATCCGCACAGTCGCCTCGGCAATTGCCGGTGGCGACGGTGCCCGGATTGACTTCGTGGACGTCGACCGTCGGCGCTGACGCCAGCATGCGTGTTGTTGTCGGCAAAATTGGCCGCGCTCACGGCATCCGTGGAGAACTAGTAGTAGACGTCAGGACCGACGAGCCTGAACGACGTTTTGCGTCGGGCTCGTCGGTCCTGTGTCGTCTTGGCTCGGCTCAGAGTGTTCTGCAGATTGCGAGTACTCGGCTTCACAGTTCGAAACTGCTGGTGAAGTTTGACGGGGTGCCCGACCGGACTGCGGCCGAAAAACTCCAAGGCGCGATCTTAGAAGTTGAGGTAGACCCATCCGAGGTCCCCGATGACGACGCCTTCTACGACCACCAACTGATCGGCTTGGGCGTCGTAGTTGACGGCGTGGAGCGCGGCACTGTTCGCGCCGTGCTCCACCTGCCAGCGCATGACTCGCTCGAAGTTGACCTCGGCGACCAGGTCGTCCAGATTCCGTTTGTTGAGCAGTTAGTTCCAGAGGTTGACCTCGCTGCTGGAACGGTCACCGTAGTTGATCGGCCCGGCCTGTTGCATCCGGACGAAGCCGACGAGGTCCGCTGATGCGGATTGACGCGATCTCGATCTTTCCGGACTATTTCGCACCGCTTGACCTGTCGCTGCCTGGCAAGGCGCAAAAGAGCGGCCTGATCGAATTTTTCGCCCACGACTTGCGCAATTGGGCTCATGATCGCCACCGCACGGTCGACGACACCCCCTATGGTGGCGGCGCCGGAATGGTGATGAGCCCGCAGCCGTGGGGAGAAGCGCTCGATGAAATCTGTGGCGCAGAGGCGCTAGTGGTTGTGCCAACTCCGTCTGGCGCGCCGATGACGCACGCCAAAGCGGTGGAGTTGTCCGGTGAACAGCAACTGGTTTTCGCCTGTGGCCGTTACGAAGGAATCGACCAACGCGTGATCGACTATGCCGCCGGCCGGTGGCGGGTAGCGGAGATCTCGCTGGGTGATTTCGTGGTAAACGGGGGAGAGGTCGCGGCCCTAGCCGTGATCGAAGCGGTCGTGCGACTCTTGCCGGGCTTCATGGGGAACCCGGAATCCCTAGCTGAGGAGTCTCACGCCGACGGGCTGCTGGAATACCCGGTCTACACCAAGCCGGCGAATTGGCGCGAGCGCACAGTTCCAGAGGTGTTGCTTTCGGGCGACCACGGCAAGATCGCTGCGTGGCGGCTCGCCCAATCGCAGGAGCGAACGCGGCTGCGGCGCCCTGATTTAACAAAACCTCCGTTGGCGTAACGCGAACGAAACCTCGCTGGTCGGCCGGTGTAATCGGCCTTGGTCAGGATCGTTTCAGCCCCGCGGCAATAGAGCTCGGGCACGAATCGTGTTTCCTACCGCAAAGAGGTTGATATGGAACCCGGAACAATCTGGCTGCTTATTTGCGCCGCTCTTGTTCTCTTTATGACCCCTGGCCTGGCGTTCTTCTACGGCGGCTTGGTCAAGGCCCGCAGCGTCATCTCGATGATGATGCTTAGCTTCGGCGCCATGGGCTTGGTATTTGTCCTATGGATTCTCTATGGCTTCAACATGGGGTCTGCCGGCGAAGGTGACCTAATCAAGGGCTGGCTCGGTAACCCGTTTTCTGACTTCGCGATGAGCGATCTTGCTTCGGGTGACGGTGCTTCAGACCTTGCGCTGGTGGCCTTCGGCTCGACTTTCGCGGTCATCACCACGGCACTGATCTCGGGCGCCGTCGCTGACCGGGCGCGATTCTTCCCGTGGATGCTTTTTACCGGTCTATGGGCGACCCTGGTGTACTTCCCGTCGCAGGGCTGGGTCTGGGGCTTTGATGACAATGGTCTAACCGGGTGGATCGGCACGCTTGAGATCGGTGGCGTCACGCCGATCGATTGGGCCGGCGGCACCGTAGTCCACATCAGTGCCGGCGCCGCGGCGTTCGCCTTGGCGCTCGTGCTCGGCAAGCGCACGGTCGGCTTCGACAAAGAATCGGCCGAACCGCACAACGTTCCGCTGGTTCTAATCGGTGCGGCCATCCTCTGGTTCGGCTGGTTCGGCTTCAACACCGGCGCCGCAACCGACGTGAACAGCGCTGCACTGATTTTCCTGAACACCATCGCCGCCCCGGCGGCAGGCATCCTCGGCTACATCGTGGTGGAGCACTTCAAGGACGGCAAGCCCACGGCCGTCGGTGCTGCTTCGGGAATCGTGGCTGGTCTGGTCGCTATCACGCCGTCGGCGGCGAACCTGACGCCGTTTTGGGCAATCGTGCTTGGTCTGCTGGCCGGTGCAGTCTGCTGCTTCGCGATCGACCTGAAGTACAAGCTCGGCTACGACGATTCGCTCGATGTCGTTGGTTTGCACCTAGTTGCCGGCGTACTCGGCTGCCTGTACCTAGGCTTCTTCGCCACCGGTACCGGCTTGTTCACCGGCGGCAACTTCAACCAGTTGATCGCGCAGATCATCCCGACAGTGGTCGTCATGGCGTACTCGTTCGCGATCGCCTTCGGCCTGGCAAAGGTGCTCGATTCGACCATCGGATTCCGGGTAACCGAGGACGAAGAGGTTGCCGGAATCGACAATGTGCTCCACGGTGGTGGCGCCTACAAGTTCGACTGATTGCCAGTTGAACTAGACCTAAACCACGGCGCCCCTTCCCTGATTTCCTCAGGGGAGGGGCGCTGTGGCATGATTGATTGTTGGTGCTGGCCGGTTCTGCCACGAGGGAGCCTCCAAGAAGCGCCACCCGTATCGTTTTCGAACCCTGAAATCCGCAGGTGACTTGTGGCGCCGGCGAGGAGAAAAACATGACCAACGTCATTGACCAGATTGCCGCGCAAAGCAAGCGCGACGACGTGCCGGAGTTCCGCGCAGGCGACACCCTCAAAGTTCACGTGAACATCGTCGAAGGTAACCGCTCGCGCGTGCAGGCCTTCCAGGGTGTCTGCATCAAGGTCCAAGGTTCTGGCGTCGGCCGTACCTTCACCGTTCGCAAGGTCAGCTTCGGCGTTGGTGTTGAGCGGACCTTCCCGCTGCACTCGCCGGTGATCGAGAAGATCGAAGTTGTCACCCGTGGCGACGTTCGCCGCGCGAAGCTGTACTACCTGCGTAACCTGCGTGGCAAGGCAGCCAAGATCAAGGAAAAGCGCGAAGACTGATTAGTCTTTTCGGTTCGGCCCTCAAGTTCCCTCGACGGAGTTTGGGGGCCGAACTTTTTGTTGGCAACACCCACACCTTTGTTAGGTCAGTTGGCCCCAACAGATACCCTCAACAGGTGACTGAGCAGAAGCGACAACTTCGTTGGTGGCAAGAGTCGATTCTCCTCATTGGCTCGGCGCTCGTGCTAGCGCTGATTGTGAAGACCTTCCTGTTCCAAGCGTTCTACATTCCATCGGCCTCGATGGTGCCGACCATGCGTGAGAACGACAAGTTGATGGTGCAGAAGGTCTCCTACTGGTTCGGCGGATCGCCCGAACGTGGCGACATCGTGGTTTTCCACGATCCAAACAATTGGCTTGGTGGGGCCGGGGACCCACCGTTGAACCCGGTGCAACGGTCGCTTGAATTGATCGGGCTGTACCCCTCTGGTGGTCACCTGATCAAGCGCGTAGTCGGCGTCGGCGGCGACAACGTGCGTTGCTGTGACAGCAAAGGTCGGACCGTGGTCAACGGCAAGTCCCTTGACGAGTCTTATCTTCAGGACAAGAACGTCAACGCCGATCAAACGTACGACGTGACTGTACCCAAGGGCTACTTG
>JAPXRA010000005.1:0-19596 GCA_033813795.1 Aeromicrobium sp.
GCTTTATCGGCAAATGGATATCGGCAGTGCCAAAGCCACCTTGGCCGAGCGGCAAGGAGTTCGCCATCATCTGCTGGATGTATTAGAGGTAACGGCCGAGGCTAGCGTCGCGCAGTTCCAGCAACTCGCCCGCACCGCGATTGCACAGATTCAACAGCGCGAGCGCCTGCCGATCATGGTCGGTGGGTCTTCGCTCTACGTCCGAGCAGTCATTGATCCGCTGGATTTTCCCGGTACCGACCCGGCGGTGAGAGCCAAGTGGACCGCGGCCTTGGCTCAGTTGGGTGCTCCGGCGCTTCACCAGATTCTGGACGAACGCGATCCGGCAGCCGCAGCGCAGATCTTGGCGACTAACGGTCGCCGAATCGTGCGGGCACTGGAGGTTGGCGAGTTGACCGGACGTCCGTTTATCGCGCAATTGCCCAAGCCGGAGTCGATCTACTCCGGGTTGACGATGGTGGGGTTAGACATCGACCGCGAGGTGCTCGACCAGCGAATCGATCAACGGGTGGACCAGATGTGGGCCGATGGGTTCGTTGCAGAAGTCAGCGCACTGGCTGGTTTGGCCGACTCGCTCTCGGCCTCGCGGGCACTGGGCTATCAGCAAGTGCTGGCCATGCTTTCGGGCGAAATATCCGAAGCCGAGGCGATCGCTCAAACCAAGACCGGCACCAAAAAGTTCGCACGACGCCAAGACCGGATGATGCGCAAGGATCCGCGAATTCACTGGCTGGCGTTCGACGCCGACGACCTAGTCGATCAGGTGCTGCGGCTACTGGATTCTGACTAACCATGACTTTGACCGTAGGCTGACGCCATGGGATTTGAGTGGTTCAAGGGACACGGCACAGAAAACGACTTCATTTTGCTGCCTGACCACGACGGTTCTCTTTATGGCGACCTTGATCAGCAGTTTGTGGCAGCCTTGTGCGACCGGCGCCGAGGCCTGGGCGCTGACGGGGTCATCCGAGTGATTCGCAGCACCGCCTTGGGGCACAACTCGCCAGCGGAATGGTTCATGGATTACCGCAATGCCGACGGGTCAATCAGCCAAATGTGCGGCAACGGCATTCGGGTGTACGCCAGATTCCTGCTCGACCAAGGGCTCGTCGAGGGGCCGCAGTTCTCTATCGATACTCGCGACGGTCTCAAATTCATGACCGTTGAGGGCGACAAGTTAACCGTCGACATGGGCGCTTGGACCTTGGGCGGTCAGAGCAAGGTCAGTGCCGCGGGTCGAGGTTTTGAGGCCACCGAAGTTCACACCGGGAACCCGCATGCGGTGGCCTTCGTCGACGCTGTCGCCGATGCCGGTCCGCTGCTGGAACAGCCCGAATTCGACGCCAGCATTTACCCCGACGGGGTGAACATCGAGTTCGTTGAACGCCGCGGCGCCAGCCACATTGCAATGCGGGTTCACGAACGTGGCTCTGGCGAGACGCGTTCGTGCGGAACCGGTGCCTGTGCTGCGGCGATCGCCACGGCTAAAGCCGACGGTAAAGTCCACGGTCACCTTGCTCACCCTCACAGTCAGACGACCACCTACTGGGTTGACGTGCCTGGCGGCAGGCTGGATGTGACGGTAGCGGCCGACCGGACTTTGCTCTCGGGCCCGGCCGAAATTGTGGCCGGTGGGACGATGGAGTTCTTCGCTTGAACCAGCACGAACCAGATCCCGGCGAACTTGACCTACAGGCGCGATCCTCGCTTCGGCGAGTGGCCGGCCTGTCCACCGAACTTGAGGACATTTCTGAAGTCGAGTACCGCCAACTGCGGCTCGAACGGGTCGTATTGGTGGGGGTCTGGACCGACGGCTCGGTGCAAGACGCCGAGAACTCGCTGGCTGAACTGGCGGCGCTGGCCGAAACGGCCGGATCTGAGGTCTTGGCCGGGTTGATCCAGCGCCGCAGTAAGCCAGACCCGGCGACGTTTATCGGCAGCGGAAAGGTGGCCGAACTGCGCGAAGTGGTCCAATCAACCGGGGCCGACACGGTGATTTGCGATGGCGAACTGGCGCCGAGCCAGCTTCGCAACCTCGAAGACCGGGTCAAGGTCAAAGTCGTTGATCGGGTCGCGTTGATTTTGGACATCTTCGCCCAGCATGCCAAGAGCGCCGAGGGCAAAGCGCAAGTTGAGTTGGCCCAGTTGCGATATCAGACGCAACGTCTTCGCGGCTGGGGACAGAGCCTGTCACGCCAAGCCGGCGGGCGAGCGGCCGGCGGCGAGGGAATCGGCGGTCGCGGTCCTGGCGAGACGAAACTCGAAACCGACCGACGCCGAATACAGGCCAGAATCACCAAGCTTCGCCGGGAACTCTCTACCCTGAAGGGCACGCGCGAAACCAAGCGGGCCGAGCGGCGCCGCAACAAGATCGCTTCGGTGGCGATCGTTGGCTACACCAACGCCGGAAAATCGAGCCTGCTCAACCGGCTCACCGGGGCCGGCGTTTTGGTTGAGGACGCGCTATTCGCCACCTTGGATCCGACTACTCGGCGCGCCGAAACATCCGACGGTCGGGTCTACACCTACACCGACACGGTCGGCTTCGTGCGCCACTTGCCGCACCAACTAGTTGAGGCATTCCGGTCGACGCTCGAGGAGGCCGCCGACGCTGACCTGCTTCTGCACGTGGTCGACGGCTCGCACGCTGACCCGCTTGGACAGATTGCGGCAGTTCGAGAGGTACTAAGTCAGATCGACGCGCTTGCCGTGCCGGAGTTAATCGCAGTAAACAAGGCTGATTCGGCAGATCCAGTCGTGCTGGCTTCGGTGCTGGCCAAGGAGCCTCACGCCATCGTGGTTAGTGCTCGTACCGGCGAAGGCATCGACGAACTTTTGGCCGCAATCGAGAGTTCCTTGCCCACACCGACAGTTGCCGTGGACGTGGTGGTGCCATATTCGCGCGGCGACCTCGTTCACCAGATTCACCAAAGCGGTGAAATTGAATTGCTGGACCACCTAGGTGATGGGACACACGTGATCGCCAAGGTCCATCCCGAACTCGCCGCAGAGTTGGCCGAGTTTGTGCGCTGACTTTGGTCGTTGCCGCCACTGTGGACCAGTTGTAGTTTCGGTGGCGCCAGCCGATACGGTCCGGTCATGGTGAGCATCGAATCGGTTCTGGACGCCGCAGTGGCACAAGTTGGCGGCAGCAAGCGACCGGGCCAACACCAGATGGCTTTGGCTGTTGGGGCGGCGTTAGCCAATGAACGTCACTTGCTGGTGCAGGCAGGAACCGGAACGGGCAAATCGTTGGCCTACCTAGTTCCGGCCGCGCTGCACGATCAGCGAGTCGTGATCGCGACCGCCACGCTGAACCTTCAGCGTCAACTACTCGAGCGCGATATCCCGACGCTGACCCAGACGGCCGCTGCGCTGGGCACGAGCTTCCCGGAGTTTGCGGTGTTGAAAGGGCGGGCGAACTACGCCTGCCTCCAACGTGTTCGCCAGGGAGCACCCGATGAGCAGGGCGTCCTGATTGACGTACCAGAAGGCTCGCTTGGCAAACAGGTGGTCAAGCTTCGTGAATGGGCCGAGGAGCAGGCCGATCGCGGCGAGTGCGGCGACCGTGATGAAGCTCCCACCCACAGCGATCTCGCGTGGCGCCAGGTGAGTGTTTCGGCTCGCGAGTGTGTCGGCGCAGCCAAGTGCCAGTTCGCCACGGAGTGTTTTTCGGAGGCGGCACGCGAGACGGCCAATAACGCCCAAGTCGTAATCACCAACCATGCGCTCTTGGCGATCGACGCGATTGAAGGCGTGCCGGTGCTGCCGCAGTACGGCGCCGTGATCGTCGACGAGGCGCACGAGTTGACCGCCCGGGTCACCCAAGCGGCGACCGCCGAGCTCGACCCGGGAATGGTCGAACGGGCGGCAAGCCGCGCCCGGGCGCATCTTGATCCGGACAAACTAGACGCCCAACGCGACTTGTCCGACGCGGCGGACGCATTTGCTGATGCGTTGACCTATTTGACGGCGGGACGAATCGACCAAGTCAGCGAGTCGTTGGCTGCGGCGCTTGCGCTGGTGGCGGCTTCGGCGCGTGCTTGCTTTTCGGCGTTTGCCAAGGAGTCGGGCGAAAATGTAGACCCGGCCAGACAGGTTGCGCGGACCGCAGTCGAAGACCTGATTGGGATTGCCGACCGGCTCGCAGCCAACTCGCCAGCGGACGTGATTTGGCTTGGCCAAGGGCGATCCGCTCTGCAGTTGAAGGTGGCGCCGCTAGATGTCGCTGCGGCTTTGCGCGAAAAACTGTTCGACACCAAGACCGTGGTGTTGACTAGCGCCACGCTGACGCTGGGCGGAGAGTTTTCTGCTATTGCCAGATCCTTGGGCCTAAATGGTTCGGGGGAAAGCTGGACTGGTCTTGACGTTGGTTCGCCGTTTGACTACCAGAAGCAAGGCATCTTGTATGTTGCGAGCAAACTGCCGCCGCCGGCGCGAGATGGGGCGACCGTTGAACAGTTGGGCGAAATCACGGCGCTTATCAATGCCGCTGGCGGACGCACACTCGGACTCTTCTCCTCACGTCGCGCCGCCGAAGCGGCCGCAGCGTATGTTCGCAAGTCCCTGCCGGAGTTGACGATTTGGTGCCAAGGCGACGCTCAACTGCCAGAACTGGCCCGAAGGTTCGCTCAAGACGAAACTTCCTGTCTTTTCGGCACACTCAGCCTGTGGCAGGGTGTTGATCTTCCGGGGGAAACCTGCACCCTGGTGATCATTGACCGAATTCCTTTTCCGCGACCCGACGACCCGTTGATGAGCGCTCGACAACGTCGAGTCGACGAGTCCGGCGGAAACGGCTTCATGCAGGTTTCAGCTCAGCACGCGGCCCTACTGCTCGCGCAAGGCGCAGGTCGCTTGATCCGGCGCGCAAGCGACAGGGGAGTGGTGGCGGTTTTGGACCCACGGCTGGTGACTGCCAGGTACGGTAACTATCTAGCAGCTTCTTTGCCGCCGTTTTGGCGAACCACAGACCGTGCTGCGGTAGTTGCAGCGCTGAACCGCCTCGACCAGGCGGCGATCGAGTCCTAGCCCGCTCATACCCGCCGCATCACCGCGGTGACCTTGCCGATGATGCTTGCGTTGGTGCCGTCAATCGGTTCATAAGCCGCATTCTGAGGCAGCAACCAGACTTTTCCGTCAAGACGGGTGAACGTTTTGACGGTGGCCTCGCCGTCGATCATCGCGGCAACGATCTCGCCGTTTTCGGCGACTTCCTGTTGACGGATTACCACGTAGTCGCCATCGCAAATCGCCACGTCCACCATGGAGTCGCCTTGAACCTGGAGCATGAACAGGGTTCCGTCGCCAACGAGGGAGCGCGGAAGTGGCATGACCTCTTCGACCCGTTCCTCAGCCAGAATCGGTCCACCGGCCGCGATCCGGCCCACGACTGGAACAAAGGCAGGGGTGGGCAGCGACTCACTGATGTTGGTTTCGTCAGCAACGCGCGGGCGCATTGAGGGTTTTGCGTCGGGCAGGTAAATCTCGAGGGCGCGCGGACGGTTCAGGTCGCGGCGGATGAAGCCTTTTCGCTCCAGCATGCGCAATTGGTGCGAAACCGAGGAGGTGCTGGCCAACTCACAGGCTGCGCCGACTTCGCGCATGCTCGGCGGGTAACCGTGTGAATCGATGTGTTCCTTTAGAAAAACCAAGATCCGACGCTGGCGCTTGGTCAATCCGGTCATATCGACTGCTTCGTCATGGTTCTGGCTCATGTCAGTAGGTTACTGCGCCACCACGTGTTGATCAAACACTTGTTCGATTCGGCGTGTTGGCCACGTGGGGGATATTCGACACGCCGATCGAACAAATTTTCGACCTGATGCGATTTTGTCGGAGGTGTGCCCTAAGGTCGTTCATATGTTCGATTCGAACAGATGAACGACCTTTTGAACCTGATCTTCCCCGAAGGAGTCAACATGAGTACTTCAATCGATCTGGGCGCCGGCCGAGTTGAGCACGCCCACCTTCGCCTGACGGCGCGCGGCCGCGTCGTGGTCGCCTTGTTTGCGGTGGCGTTGATCGCGACCATTTCATTGGTTTTCGGTTCTGCCGTGGCCGCCACCGACCAGGTGGAGCCTTCCGGTGTCATCGTCACCGTTCAGCCGGGGCAGACCCTTTGGCAAATCGCTGCGACTCACCGCCCGGAAGCTGATGTGCGTCAAACCGTCTCCGAAATTACCCGCCTCAACTCGTTGCCAAGCGATGGCAAACTCGCTATTGGCACCGAACTGATGCTGCCGGCGGCCAAATAGTCCGGTCGCGGTGGAACTTTTGAAGGTTCTGCCAGCGAACCTGGCGTTTCGGTTGCTTGTTCTTGATTCACGCCGTACAGTTACCACTACATCTAGTAGTTACACCGATGTAGTTCTCCACATCTTGATTCACAGAACCGTTGGTGTTACCCACATCACATAGCAGTAATTCACAATTTTTCCCCAGACTCGTCCACAAATCCGCCAGGAGGGAGTGCCCACATGTTCTGTCCCTTCTGCAAGTACACCGACACCAAGGTGCTTGATTCGCGGGTAACTGACGAAGGTGGCGCGATTCGCCGGCGCAGGTCGTGCCCGGCGTGCGAGAAGCGCTTCACCACGGTCGAACAGATGCAGTTGCTGGTGGTAAAGCGTTCGGGAGCGACCGAACCATTTGCTCGCGACAAAGCCATCGCCGGGGTTGCTAAAGCGTGCAAGGGCCGGCCGGTTTCGGCAGACGACCTTGCTTGCTTAGGTCAGCGGGTAGAAGACACCCTGCGTTCCTCGGGCCAAGTTGAGATCAACACTCAAGATATCGGCCTGGCGATCTTGGAGCCGCTTCGCGAACTAGACGAAGTCGCCTACTTGCGCTTTGCCTCGGTTTACAAGTCCTTTGCTTCAGCGGACGACTTCGTCGCCGAGATCGCCGATTTGATGAGCGCCAAGACCGACGTCGAAATTACTGAGCTGACTAAATCGGCAGATTTTGAGATTCACCACACCACCACCGAAGACAGGAGCACCAGATGACCGAGACGGTCGGCGGCAACCCCGTATCCGCCCAGCGTTCGGGCCGCAAGCCAGCTAAGGCTGCCTTGAAGGTCGATCGCGTTTTCACCACCGAAGGCGTGCACCCCTACGACGAGGTGAAGTGGGAACGGCGCGATGTGGTGCAGACCAACTGGAAGACTGGCGAAACGGTCTTCGAGCAGCGTGGCGTGGAGTTCCCCGAAGAGTGGAGCCTAAACGCCTCGACGATCGTCACCACCAAGTACTTCCGCGGCGCGGTGGGTTCAGCGCAGCGTGAGTCGAGCCTGCGCCAGTTGCTCGATCGAGTCGTCCTGACCTACGTCAAGGCCGGTAAGGACTTCGGTTACTTCGCCAGCCCGGCCGACGCCGAAGTGTTCGAACACGAACTTACCTACATGCTTTTGCACCAGGTGTTCAGCTTCAACAGCCCGGTCTGGTTCAACGTCGGCACGAACAGCCCCCAGCAGGTCAGCGCCTGCTTCATCCTCGCGGTCGACGACTCGATGGATTCGATCTTGAACTGGTACCGCGAAGAAGGTCTGATCTTCAAGGGTGGCTCCGGAGCTGGCTTGAACCTCTCGCGGATTCGTTCGAGCAAGGAACTGCTCCGCTCCTCGGGCGGAACGGCCTCCGGCCCGGTCTCCTTCATGCGTGGCGCCGATGCCTCGGCCGGCACGATCAAGTCCGGTGGCGCAACCCGTCGTGCGGCCAAGATGGTTGTGCTCGACATCGATCACCCAGACATCGTTGAGTTCGTCGAAACCAAGGAACGCGAAGAAGAAAAGATTCGGGTCCTTCGCGATGCTGGCTTCGATATGGACCTCGGTGGCCACGACATCACCAGTGTCCAGTACCAGAACGCCAACAACTCGGTTCGGGTCAGCGATGAGTTCATGGAAGCGGTCGAGAACGGGACCGAGTTCGGTCTGCGCGGTCGCACGAACGGCGAAGTCATCGAGAACATCGATGCTCGTGAACTTTGGGACAAAATTGCCCACGCTGCCTGGGCCTGCGCGGACCCGGGAATCCAGTACGACTCGACGATCAACGACTGGCACACCACGCCAGAATCGGGTCGGATCACCGCTTCCAACCCGTGCAGTGAATACATGCACCTGGACAACTCCAGCTGTAACCTCGCCAGCTTGAACCTGTTGAAGTTCCTGACTAGCGACGGCCAGTTCGACGTCCAGAAGTTCGTCAAGAGCGTCGAGTTCATCATCACTGCGATGGACATCTCGATTTGCTTTGCCGACTTCCCGACCGAACCGATCGGCGACACGACGCGCAAGTTCCGGCAGTTGGGCATCGGTTACGCAAACCTAGGCGCCTTGCTCATGGCGTCTGGTCTGGCCTATGACTCAGACGCCGGTCGGGCGCTCGCGGCTTCCATCACTTCGCTTATGACCGGCACGTCCTACCGTCGGTCGGCTGAGATCGCCGGTGTGGTCGGCGCCTACGAGGGTTACGCCAAGAACGCCGAAGGCCACGCCCGGGTTATGCGCAAGCACCAAGCGGCGAACGACGAAATCCGCACCAAGCACGCGATGGACATCGCCGTGCACAAGGAAGCCACCAAGCAGTGGGCGGCCAACACCAAGATCGGCGAAAAGAACGGCTGGCGTAACTCTCAGGCCTCGGTTCTGGCGCCAACGGGAACCATCGGCTTCATGATGGACTGCGACACCACGGGTATCGAGCCTGACTTCAGCTTGGTCAAGTTCAAGAAGCTCGTCGGCGGAAGCTCGCTGCAGGTGGTCAACCAGACGATTCCGGTCGCGCTGGCCAAACTGGGATACACCGGTGAGACCATCGAAGCCATCGTCGAATACATCGCCGAGCACGGCCACGTGGTCGATGCGCCAGGTCTGCGGACCGAGCACTACGAAGTCTTCGACTGCGCCGTCGGTGCCCGTGCGATCGAGCCTATGGGTCACGTGCGGATGATGGCAGCGTGCCAGCCGTTCTTGTCCGGCGCGATTAGCAAGACGGTCAACATGCCCGAATCGGCTTCGGTCGAGGAAATCGCCGATGTGTATTTCCAAGGCTGGAAGCTGGGCTTGAAGGCGCTGGCGGTCTACCGCGACAACTGCAAGGTTGGACAGCCACTCAGCGATGCCAAAGCTAAGACCGCAGATCCTGTCGAAGCCAGCGTTGAGGTGGTCGAACGGATCGTAGAGAAGCCGATTCGTCGACGCTTGCCGAAGTCACGTCAGTCGCTCACCACCAGCTTCAGCGTTGGCGGTGCCGAAGGTTATATGACCTCCGGTGCGCACGATGACGGCACCTTGGGCGAAATCTTCCTCAAGCTCGGCAAGCAGGGCTCGACCTTGGCCGGCGTGATGGACGCGTTCAGCATCGCGGTTTCGATTGGCCTGCAGTACGGGGTTCCGCTGGAGACCTTCGTCTCGAAGTTCACTAACTTGAAGTTCGAGCCGGCCGGTCTGACCGACGACCCGGACGTCCGGATGGCCCAGTCGATCATGGACTACGTCTTCCGTCGCTTGGCACTTGACTACCTCGATTTCGATACCCGGGCGGCGCTGTCGATCCACTCGGTCGATGAGCGTCAGCGGTACCTCGACACCGGTTCTTATGAGGTCGATTCTGGAGACGGTTCGACCTCGGCGGAGTTGCTGTCGGACGAGGCGGTTTCCCAAGAGGCTGAGGTTTCGGTGGTTGTCGAGACCGCTCGCCCAGCATCCTCGACGGCGCACACTTCGGCTGAACTCCTCGAAGAGATCACGGGAGCGGCCGTAGACAGCCCGCTGTGTATGACCTGCGGCACGAAGATGCGTCCGGCTGGTTCCTGCCACGTCTGCGAAGGCTGCGGAAGCACCAGCGGTTGCAGCTAATCGCCTGGGCAAAGCGCTAATTGAATCGACTCGACCCGCCTGAGCTTGCATAAAGCTCAGGCGGGTCGAGCATTTAGGTATGGGCAAACTTGTTGTAGTCGGCGCGGGACTGGCCGCGGCAAAACTCGTCGCTGGCTTGCGTGAACTAGGTGACGACCGGCAGATCACGGTAGTTGGCAGCGAACCGGACCCGCCATATGAGCGCCCTCCGTTGTCGAAGGCCTACCTAGCCAGAAAGGCCCCGGACCCCACTGTTCTGCCAGCGAACTGGTGGGCCGAAAACGAAGTCAACTTGCGCACTTCGACAACGGTCAATGAAATTGACCGCGAAAACCGTCGGCTCGGCCTCGACGGCTGTACTGATTTGGAATACGAGGAGTTGGTGCTGGCTACCGGCTCGCGCCCTAGAGTGCTGTCAATTCCAGGGGCGGAGAAAGCACTTCGGCTGCGCACCCTAGCCGATGCGCGAGCCCTCGACCACGCGCTTGAAAGCTCCGGATCGCTGGTGATCATCGGCGGTGGCTGGATCGGGCTGGAAGTTGCAGCCGCGGCGATCGCTCGCGGGGTGAAGGTAACTGTGCTCGAGGCTGCGGCGCTGCCATTGCTGCAAATTCTGGGCGAGCAGTTGGCCACCTATCTTGAGCAGTTGCACCGTTCACATGGGGTGGAGTTCGTCGGCGGCGTGCAGGTTACCGAAATCGTGTCTGCTGGGGACGGGTCAAAAATCGTGAGCTCGACCGACCGGCAGTTTGCAGCAGACCAGGTGTTGCTCGCGGCTGGTGCGATCGCAAACACCGAACTGGCGACTGCGTCAGGACTCGAGGTAGCCAACGGGATTGTGACCGATGAACACTTCATCACCTCAGACCCTGCGATTCGGGCCGTCGGCGATGTCGCGTGCGCCTTCAACCTCGCGCGGGGCGAGCACCTGCGGGTTGAGCACTGGGACAACGCGATCAGGCAGGCCAAGGCGTGCGCCAAACATCTGGCCGGCCAAGACGTCAGTTATGACTGGCAGCCCTACTTCTACACCGATCAATTCCAGTTCCAGATGGAGTACGTGGGCCACGGCGGTTCAGGCGACCTGGTTGAACTTCGCGGCGACTTGGCCAGCAGCGAGTTCGTGGCCTACTGGTTGTCGGCAGATTCGGTGGTTACTGCGGCAATGAACGTTGGCATCTGGGACTGCAACGATCAACTTCGCGACTTGATCGGCAATCGGGTAGAAGTGGGGGAGTTGCCCACATTCCGTTAGTTGCAGTTGTGCAAAAAGTGCAGGTGTGCATATCATGCAGATATGCAATCTGTTGGTTCATCTTCGCTGCTGGCTGACCGCCAACGGCAGACTTGGACATCAATCCACGACGCGGCGGCCAGTTTGGCCGGTATTTATGGGACTGAAAACGTCACGATTTCGCAAATCGCAAGCGAAGCCCGTATTTCCCAACGCACCTTCTTCAACTACTTCGACTCCAAAGAGGACGCGATCCTCGGCGTAAGAGCACCTGAAATATCGCCAGACGCAATTGCGGCGCTGCGTGATTCAGTGGACGACTACGGCCTGCTGCGGGTCGCGAGACTGGTAGTTGAAGTCGGCACGAGCACCCGGGGGCCGGGTGTTGATCTTTCGCGGCGGCGCCAACTCGTTGAATCCTGCCCGAGTCTTCGCGGTCGGCTATCGCAAGTCTTTAGCCAAGCGCGAATGTTGATTCTGGCCGAACTCGTCGACGGCGCCGAACCGAAGTGGGTCCAGATCTCGGGGCTACCTACTGATCGGTCCGAAGCCCGGGCATTAGTCCTTCTCGCCGGAGCAGTCGTTTCCCAGGCTTGGGCGACCGATCCGGAGCGACTACAAGCCGACCCCGAAGCCGCACTTGGCGACGCGATCAGTCTTTTTCGAAAGGTAACGAACTCCTACTTATGAGCACCAAAACGGCAATTGAGAGCCAAGCGGGCCAAAAAGGCGCCCTAAAGTTCCTGTTCTCGGCGTTGATGCTGGTGATGCTGCTGGCTTCGCTGAGCCAGACTGTGCTGTCTACGGCGCTGCCGACCATTGTCGGATCGCTTTCGGGCGCTGAGCACCTAGCTTGGGTGATGACGGCCTACCTGCTGGCGATGACCATCACCATGCCGATCTACGGCCGAATTGGCGACAGGTTCGGCCGCAAGCCGGTGCTCTTGGTCGCGATCGCGGTGTTTACCGTTGGTTCGCTGGTAGGTGCATTGGCTGGTTCGATGACGAGCCTGATCATCGGCCGCGCGATTCAGGGCCTAGGCGGTGGTGGCTTGATGGTGCTGTCTCAAGCGGCGATCGCCGACGTCGTGCCGGCGCGTGAACGCGGACGTTACATGGGCATTTTGGGTGCCGTGTTTGCGGTCTCCTCGGTGGCTGGGCCGCTACTTGGTGGTTGGTTCACCGAGGGCCCCGGCTGGCGATGGACCTTTTGGATCAACGTCCCGCTGGGAGTCCTAGCCTTCGCCGCTGTGCTTTTCTTGCTGCACATCCCACGACGTGGCACGAGCACCAAAGCGCGAATCGACTACCTCGGGATGACCTTGATGACGATCGGGACCTCGAGTTTGATCTTGGCTGCCACCTGGGGCGGTCACCAATACGACTGGAACAGTTGGCAAATCATCGGGCTAGCCGCTGTGGCGGTCTTGGCAACCGTTGGTTTCGTTTTTGCCGAGCGCCGGGCCGAAGAGCCGGTCATTCCGATGGCACTGTTTGCTGACCGGAACTTTGTGCTGACCACCCTCGGCTCCCTCGTCATGGGGATCGCGATGTTTGGGTCGCTGTCCTATCTGCCGACCTATATGCAGATGTCGGTGGGCGTAGATGCGACCCATGCTGGCCTGATGATGATCCCGATGATGGGCGGTCTGCTGATCACCTCGATCGTAGTTGGCCAAATCGTGAGCAACACTGGCCGTTATCGCTGGTATCCGGTTGCCGGAGCGGCCGTGATGGGACTTGGCCTTTGGCTGCTCTCCTTGCTTGAGGTTGGCGCGAGTCGGTGGCAGATCGAAGGGTCGTTGTTGGTGCTGGGCATCGGCATCGGACTGGGCATGCAGGTGATGACGTTGATCGTGCAGAACTCGGTACCGCACCGGATCGTCGGCACCGCCACCGCGGCCTCGAACTACTTTCGCCAGGTCGGCGGCACCTTGGGTGCTGCCGCGGTCGGCTCGATTTTCACCTCGCGCTTGGTGGAGAATTTGGCGGTGAATCTGCCCGAGTCGGCTGGGAAAGCGAGCAGTTCGCTCACCCCCGATCTGCTCGCCTCCTTGCCCGAACCGGTACAAGCGATCATCATTTCGGCCTACAACGACGCCTTGATGCCGGTCTTCTTCTGGCTCGTGCCACTTGCCGGCTTGTCGGTGTTGGCCCTGGCCTTCGTAGTGGAAAAGCCACTAGCACAGTCGATCGATTCGGCCACGAAGTAACAGTCAGTTAGACCGCAGTCGTTCGGCGATTCCGCTCGAGCGGGCCACTTGGCGGCCGATCGCGGCGCGAACCTGTTGTTCAGAGCCGATGATCGTGACCGACTCTATTGCCCGAGTGATCGCGGTATAGAGCAATTCGCGGCTCATCACCGCCGATTCCACCGTGGGCAACACGATGGTCACATCGTTGAACTCGCTGCCTTGGCTTCGGTGAATCGTCATGGCATAGCCAGCTTGGGCTTGGGGGAGTCGCGCCGGAGCAATCACGCTCTGGGGTGCGCCTTCCAACGCGATCACTGGACCGTTTCGGCCAGCAAAGGTGACGCCGGCGTCACCGTTGTACACCCCAAGTTGGGCGTCATTTTGGGTCAGCAGCACGGGTTTACCAACAAACCAGAACTGGCCGTCAGTATCGGCTCGCAGCCAGTTGATCAGGTTACGGTTCCACGTTGATGCGCCGGCCGGTCCGCTACGGTGCGCACACAAGATTCGGTGTTCGTTCAAGGCAGCGAAGGCCGCGGCTGAGTCTTCGTTTGTGGCCGCGGCGATTAGCGCCCGGGCACTTGGTAAGGCACGGTCGGCGATCACCTGTTCAGCGTTCTTGGCTCCGATCAGGGTCAGCTCACTGCCCGGTTCGCTAAGCAGTGCGATTGCGCCGTCGCCATCACCGTCTCGAACTGCCGCAGCCAGTTGACCGATCCGGTCGCCGAATCGGTGACTCTTGGTGAGGGTGATGACGTTCGACTCCGACCAACCCGCAACTACGTCGTGCAACACCGCGCCGGCTTCGACCGAGGCGAGTTGGTCCGCGTCGCCGACAAGCACCAGTTTGGCCTCCGGCCTCATCGCTTCGAGCAGTCGAGCCACCAATTCAAGCGAGGCCATCGAAGCCTCATCGACAACCACGACATCGTACGGCAGGTGCCGAGTTCGGTCGTGGCGAAACCGAGTTCGGTTGTCTGGGCGAAACCCCAAAAGTCGGTGCAAGGTTGAGGCGGCCAACTCCTGCAGCCACGAACGCTCATTCTCGGTAAAGTCCAGCCGCGTGGTGGTAGCGAGCAAGGCCTGACGCATTCGGGCCGCAGCTTTTCCGGTCGGTGCGGCCAAAGCAACTCGAAGCGGTCGATCACCGGCTGCGGCCGCTTGGTTGCGCAAGACTGCCAGCAGGCCGGCAACCGTGGTGGTCTTGCCGGTACCCGGGCCGCCGGTGAGCACACAGGTGCCAAGGTGCGCCGCACGCCCAATCGCTGCGGACTGTTCGGCGCTGGCAGCTGTTGGGAACAGCCTCGCCAAGTCGGCTGCCAACTGTTCCGTGGAGAACACTGCGCCTGTTGCGTTTGCCCGCGCCCGCAAATCGTCGCAAAGCGAAATTTCGAGTTCGCGGTAGCGATCCAGATAGATCAAACCATGCTCTACGGCCAGTACCGGTTGCAGCCGGCTTTGGCTAACCGATTGCCTGAGCACTTGGGGACTTGGCAAGTCGGGGTGGTCGATTCGTGGAAGATCAGCTGGGTCGAAACAAGTAGAACCGTTTCGTACCGCGCGAAGCGCGAACGCCAACGCCAACTGTGCCAACGGTTCGGGTTCTTTGCAGATGGCCGCCAAGCGATCCGCGGTGGCGATATCGCCGGGGCTTAGGACATCTGCGGACGCATATGCTTCGAGCAGTGTCCTCATGAGTTTTGGCCGTCCAGTAGGTCCGACAGGGCAACGATCAGCGCGGCCGGCGGCCGCCAGGAGAAAACGCCGTAGGGCACGCCGTCAGATTTGGGCGCATCGGCGCCGACCATCGCGCGTACGTAGAGATAGAGCACCCCGCCCAGATGTGTCTTGGGATCGTAGTTCTTCACTCGCCAGCGGCAGAACCGGTGCAGCACCACGCTGTAGAGCAGCGCCTGCAGGGGATAGGTGCCGGAGTTCATCGCTTCGGCGAGTGCCTGCGGGTGATACTTGGCGATCGTCAGCGGCTGGTCGAAACTGCCGAGCCAGTTTGTTTTGTGGTCGACCACCAAGAAGCGGCCGGACTCAAGGCGCAGCACCAAGTCGATCGAACCGGACAAGTATCCGCGTAGGCTCTGGCCGCTTAGATCCGGCTCGCGCAGTCGGTCCGCGAACGGCCGGATCGGGTCGTCAGCTGGCAGATGCTGATCTAGCAGGTCGGCGATGTCGGCCAAGGTATTTAGGTTTGCTGATGGCTCGTCACCGCCGCCAAGCGGAATCTCGAAATCTAATTCGCGCAACTGCCGATCGGCTAGCAGTTTGCCTAGAGTCAAATTGTCGGCGAGTGGGCCCAGTTCGGTGGTCAGCACCGCATGAAGCGCCGCGACCGCCACGTCCACATCTAGGTCGATGCCCCAATGTTGGCAGTGGTGATTGACCCGGTCCCGCAACTCGCTTTCTAGGTCCGCGACGCAAACGTCGACGTCTTCGAGAACGCCGTGAATCAAGCTGCCAAAGCCGGTGCCGCCGGGCAGGTCAGCCATCGGTGAGAGGCGATCGTCTACATCAACTGGCGCAGCAGCAGTCTCTTGATTGACGTCGGGCTCGTCATCGGTGCCTAAAGCGACCGGTTCGAACGGGCGGTTATGGTCGGCGGTTCGGGTTAACCCTGAATAAGAGGTGCGCCGCCAATTTTGGTCAATTTGGCGGTCGAACTGCCGCAGGTCAATCGCCAGTTCGGCTGATTCTGTCGGCGAGTTCTGCAGGTTCCGCAAGGTGACCCGTTCAACGACCGGACCGCCGGCTTCGCTCCAGCGCTGAAGTACCGCAGCGGCTTGGCCATCGCTTGGCACCGCAACTTGATCTGGCACCTGTGGCTGATCGATGTCGGGACGAAAAAGTAGCCGGTGCAGGCCGGAGCTCTTCGCGTCCTGACTCGGCGCCCACCAGGCGACCAACTGGCTTTTTGCGCGAGTCAAGGCAACGTACGTCAGCCGCAACACTTCGCCGGCGTCTTCTTCCAGCGCCTTTTGCCGGTTGGTTTCAAAGCCGGGTCCGGTCTTGCCGCCAACATCGAGGAGCCGCTGGCCGTCAGGAGAGTGGAAGCGGGGGAAGTCGACCGATTGGACCCAACGATTGAACAAGAATGGCAAGTAGACGATTGGGAACTCGAGCCCCTTGGCCGACCAGATCGTGGAAATCTGTACCCCTTGGGCATCGCTGTCAAGGCGCCGAGTGAGTAGTTCGGCGTCGCTTTTTTGGCTGCGTTGGCCCCGCAACCAACTGATCAACCCGCTCAGGTTCAGCCGCTCGGCCAAGGCGCGCTCGTGCAGCAGTTGGGCAACATGGCGAAGGTCCGTCATTTGGCGATTGCCATCTGGGCGGCTGAGCACTCGCGCAGTGAACTGATCGTCAACTACCGCTTCGAGCACTGCGCTGATCCGGCCGGTCTCTACGAGCGCGGCAAGGTCACGAATCGAAGTTGTTACTTGATCGGTCAGTCTCTCCCACTCGGCGCCCAGTTCGGTTGCGGTATGGCCGAAAAAGTCAGTCAGAGCGGCCGCTCGAACAATCGTGCCCCGATGTGGCGATTCCATTGCCTCGAGCAAGGTCAGCCAGTCGGCGGCGGCCGAACTTAGCAAGACGTTGCTGCCACCACCGACCACCGCAGCGATGCCGCGTGAAAGCAAAGTTCGATGCACTAGGTCGGCCTCGTTACCGGTAGACACCAAAACGGCCAGATCGCCAGCGGCAATACTTCGAACTTCGCCAGGACTAGTTTCAATCGTTGCTTCAGACTGCAGTAGTTCGATGATTTCGTCAGCCAAGTCGCCGGCGATCTTCTGCCTCAGTGGCCCGATCGCCAAGGCCTTATGTGGGTCTGCTTGGTCGGCGCGGTCAATCACCCGAAGTCGAAACGGTGCCAGGTTCGGCAGATCCGCGAGTCGACTTTGCTGCTGGTTGGCGCTGACTTGGCGAACCACGATCTGGCTATGGCCAAGTTCGGCACCGGCGAAAGTTGCGCCCAGGGCCTCAACCAGTGCGGCGTCAGAACGGAAGTTCGTGCTCAAAGTCCGGTGAACGTCGGCGGCTTTGGCTGCCAACAGATACGTGTAAATATCGCCGCCGCGAAAGGCATAAATTGCCTGTTTCGGATCGCCGATCAGTACCAAGGTGCTGTGGCCGACGAAAGCCCGCTCTAGGATTTTCCATTGGACCGGGTCAGTGTCTTGGAACTCATCGACCAACACCACTTTGTACTTCTTGCGGATTAGCTTTCGCGCGACCGAGTCAAGGGGAGCAAGCGCGGCCTCAACTCGCTGCAGCAGGTCGTCGAAGCCGATCTGTCCCAATTCTCGACGGCGCTGGTGAAGTCGTTGGCGCACCACCTTGGCAAAGCGGAGTCGAAGCGAGGCCTCCGAGGCCGGATCGGCGATCTGGTCGGCCAGAACTGAGTTCGGATCTATCGCCACCACACTGCCGATCTCTCTGGCGTCTGAGTGGGTCAGCATCGGGTGGGCCTCGAGTGCGTACTTGGCCAGATAAAGGTCATCGACGATCTCGGCGATCAGTTCGGTGTCGTCATGAACGAACTGCGAATCAGTGTTGTAGTCCCCGGCGGTGCCAAGGCCGCGCAGCACTTGCAGGCAGAACTGGTGGGTGGTGGCGATGGTTGCCGCATCAAAATCGGAGATTGCCTCTTGTAAACGCCTGCGCCGCTGGGCAACTTCGTCCGGCGGCGCGGCGCTGAGGTGCGAAAGCAAAAGGTTCTCGGCGGACTCGTGCAAATGCGGTTCGGCAAGCGCGGCTTCGGCTTGCACAAGTTGGCCGCGGATCCGGTCGCGCATTTCTCGGCTAGCGGCGTTGCCGAAGGTGACGACTAGGAGCTGATCTAGTCGGATATGGCCTTCGGCGACGTACCTGGTAATCAAGGCGCCGATTGTCCATGTTTTTCCGGTGCCGGCACTGGCCTCCAATAGGACAGTCCCGGTTGGCAGTGGGTCAGTGATCTTGAACGACTGCTGGGCTGATTCGGTCACAGGGCTGCCTCCTGCTGGTGGTCGTGGGCGTGCTCCCAAAGCCGGATGGCGAACTCCTCGAAGCCCGCGGCCGCTAGTTGGGTATAGGGAAGTTCTGCACCCCAACTGCGAACCACCTCAACGCTGTCGCGTTCGGTGGGTATGCCCCAACGATTCGTGCGTTGCCATTCGCGCTCAGTTTGATCCCTTACCCGCAGGCGGTCCTGACGACGCAATCGGTTGGAGAAAAATGCCGAAAGTTCGATCGGCACCGGTAGCGGCTCAGTCAGCCCACGGTCTCGCAATTCGACCAGCGCGGTCAGCAGTGGCAAAGCATCGACTGCTTCAGTTAGCGGACCGGTGATCAATTGCGCAGTTCCGCGACCGACTTTTCCGGCGGTCAAAACTCGCCAAGTTCGGGTGGGATCGTGCGCGGTCAAGGCCAGCAACCTGATCCAGTCACGCATCCGCTGCTTGGGGCGCACGGTCGAATAGGTGACCGTAACGGCATTGTCACGATAGATCTCACCGATTGTGCCGGTCAGGCGGCGGCCATCGGGCAACTGCAGGTCCAGGTCGATCGTCTCGGCCTCGGTGGCGCGCAGTTCGGTGGTCCCAGCAACCAAAGCGCCGACGCGATCGGCGATAGCAGACCTAGCCTGGATGCCCAATTCGCCAGGCGGAAGCAAATCCGCGCGATAAATCGCGTCCCACGCGTCCTGTGGTGAAACCCCAGCAATCGCGTAGTCCAAAAGGCGTTGACCGATGTGCCATTGCTCCAACGGGTCAAGCGTGATCGGAATCTGTTCGGATTGGGCCGACCGTTCTTGCGGCAATTGCACAGCCAGTCGTTGTTTCCAGAAACCGAGGATCGGATTTTGGCAGAACGATTCAAGTTCGTCCAAGGTCAGATCGGTGTGCCGAACCGGTTGAAGCGGGGCGGCCAGCAGGGGCGCAGGCACTACCGCTCGCGTTCTGCTTGCCGCCGCACCGGCTACTGCGGCCGGATCGAAGCTAAAACTCTGCCCGTCGCGAAGCAGCGCACCGGGCTCAACATTGCGCCGGTCGTAGGGCTGCAGGGGGTGGTGCGTCACCAAGTCTGCCCCGGGCGCGAATTTCTGCAGTTCGTCAAGTACTTCGCCTAGTGGTACGGCCCCCGGACTTCGTCGGCCTTGGAGTTCATCGGCAGCGCTATAGGTGATCACTAAGGTCTGTTCGGCCGACATGATGGCGTCCAGCAACAGTTGGCGGTCTTCGGACCGGGCATCACGTTCGCCTGTCAGAGCGGTTGCGGCCAAGACGTCATCGCCGTCTGAGACCGTAGACCGC
>JAPXRA010000006.1:0-19204 GCA_033813795.1 Aeromicrobium sp.
GCGTCTGGGTATTTCATGTTTTGATTGCGCGCGGGGTTCGCGACGCAGCAGTGATCAACCAGATAGTGACGGTTTTCAAGATTCTGCCGATCTTGGTTTTCATCATCGTACTATTTGTGGCTTTTGATGCCGAAGTATTTTCAGCCAACTGGACAGCTTCTGGATATGGCGACTTAGGCGGGCTAAACGAACAAGTCCGCAACACCATGATGATCACTACCTTCGTATTTCTAGGAATTGAAGGTGCAAGCGTTTACTCGCGGTACGCAAAACGTCGTGAAGATGTGGGTAAAGCAACGGTCCTTGGTTTTCTAAGTGTGCTATCGATATTTGCTTTGGTGACTTTGTCCAGTTATGCGGTCATGCCGCAGCCTGAGATTGCTGCTCAGCGTCAACCATCAATGGTTGGCATGTTTGAACACGTTGTTGGCGACTGGGGTGGAACATTCATCAGTATCGCGGTAATCGTGTCAGTACTTGGCGCCTACTTGGCCTGGACGTTGATGGCTGCTGAAGTTATGTACATTCCTGCTAAGAATGAAGATTTCCCGTCTTTTCTCGGCAAAGAGAACGCTAATGGGACCCCAATCGCGGCGCTGGTCGTAACTTCGCTGGCAGTCCAAGGTCTTCTCGCGCTTACCCTGCGGCTTCCCGACGCGCTCAATTTCATGCTTGATCTGTGCACGAGCTTGGCGCTCATTCCATACTTCCTAGCCGCTGCCTATGCGCTTAAGCTCGGCATCACTGGTGAGTCGTACGACAAAGTCGAGTTTCGGATCCGGCGCAAGGAAACGATCATCGCCGGCATAGCCACCGCTTACACAATGTTCCTTTTCGACGCTGCAGGCCTGCACTTCTTGCTGTTGTCGACTGTTATTTTGGCGCCGGCAACATTGCTATACATCAAGGCGCGAAGTGAGCACAACCGGCGCCTATTCACTCCTACAGAGTTGGGCCTGTGCATCCTGATCGTTCTCGCCGGGATTACCGGCGCAATCGGTCTCGCGACCGGCTGGATCACCTTCTAAGACAACCAAAACTGAGAACCCGACGAGAAAGTGTTCGACATGACCGTTCTTCCTTCTGCCGCGTATGGAGTCCATTCCGAGGTTGGAAAGCTGCGCAAAGTCTTAGTTTGTGCACCTGGTTTGGCTCATGAGCGACTCACCCCTTCCAACTGTGACGATCTTCTTTTCGACGATGTCTTGTGGGTTCAAAATGCTCAGCGTGACCACAACGACTTCGTCAACAAGATGACCAACCGAGGGGTTGAGGTCGTGGAATTGCATGACGTTTTGGCGCAGACCATGCAAAACGACGATGCACGCAAGTGGCTGCTTGATCGCAAGATCATCGCCAACGAGGTCGGACTAGGGTTGGTCGATGAGACTCGTTCTTTTCTCGATGAACTCGATTCCAAAGCGCTGGCACGATTCTTGATCGGTGGCTTGTCCACGAGGGATCTACCTGCGGAGTTGGCGCCCGGCTACCGGTCACTGGTGCGAGAGGCACACGGCGGTCACGAATACTTGATGCCGCCACTGCCGAACACGCTTTACACCCGAGATACCACTTGTTGGGTCTATGGCGGGGTCACTATGAATCCGCTCTTCTGGGCAGCGCGCAAGGACGAGACGCTGCTAATGAAGTCAATCTATCAATTCCATAGTGACTTCGTAGGTTCGCCTGTTTTATGGGGCGACCCTGAAGAAAACTGGGGCACGGCCACCATCGAGGGCGGAGACGTGATGGTGCCCGGAAACGGGGTGGTTCTGGTTGGGATGAGCGAACGCAGCAGCCGGCAAGGAATCACCCAACTTGCGAAGGCGCTGTTCGATGCGGGGCAGGCCGAAAAGGTAATCGTCGCGGGCATGCCAAAACTGCGTGCAGCGATGCACTTGGACACAGTCTTAACTTTTGCTGATCGAGACTTGGTGACGATCTATCCAGAAATCGTAAACACGATTCATGCCTTTACGATCGTTCCCGGTGACCAAGCGCCAGGCATGGAGGTGATCGATCATGGCGATACTCCTTTCCTAGATGTTGTCGCTGCTGCGCTTGGACTTTCGGAGCTTCGGGTCGTCGAAACAGGTGGAAGTGCCTACGACAGTGAACGTCAACAGTGGGACAGTGGCAACAATCTGGTTGCCATTGAACCGGGAGTGGTGGTCGCCTACGATCGCAACACCTATACGAACTCGCTCCTTCGAAAGGCCGGCGTGGAGGTGATCTCAATCGTCGGCGCCGAACTAGGCCGCGGTCGCGGCGGCGGCCACTGCATGACCTGTCCGGTCGTCCGGGAACCGCTTGATGGCTGACGTTGCTGCCCCAAATCTGGGTGGGCCCTTCGAGCCGGCGCCGAAGCCGCAACGAAAGTGGGTGCGGCTGCTGATAATTGTTGCGCTGGTCGCCTTGATCATCTCGGTGATCAAGACCCTGCTTGGCGACGTCGACTGGAAGCAGGTAAGCGAAGCGATCGGGCTGCTGCATCCGTGGCAGTTCGCGGTGCTGGTTTTGGCCTTGCTGGCTCGTCAGTTCCTCAACGCGCTGCCACTGTCCTTGTATATCCCCGGGTGTTCGCCACTTCGGGCGATGCAGAACGACCAAGCCGCGATCTTGATGACCACCGTCGCGCCGCCGCCATCGGACATTGCGATGCGGTTGGCGATGTTCACCTCGTGGGGAATTCCAGCCACCTCCGGCTTGGCCGGAACAGTGATGAACACGGTCAGTTTCTACATGGTGCGGTTCGGCACGCCACTTCTTGGCGTGCTGTTGATGCTCGCCCTTGGCAACTTCGAAATCGGCGAGTTCGTGCCGGCAATGCTAAGCGGAATGGTCAGTGTCTCGCTGTTGACGATCGTCTGGTTGGCCTTTCGCGCAGAAGGGTTCACTAGGAGGTTAGCCGAGCGCCTGGGAAACCTAGCGGCGAAAGTGAAAAAGTCGATCGATCCGCAAGATTGGGTGGATCGAGCGCTAGATTTTCGCGGGCGAGTAGTAGACCGACTGCCTTATGCCTTGCCGCGTGCGGTGGTGGCACTGATCGCGATGGTTGTAGTCGACGCCTGCCTGATCGTGCTCGCCTTGCGCTTCGTTGGGGTCTCGGCAACCGAAGCCCCGGCGATCGAAGTCTTGGTGGCTTTCTTGGTGGCCTATCCGCTTACCCTGTTTCCATTTTCGGGTCTTGGCCTGCTCGATGCGGTCGTGGTGGCGACCTTGCTCGCCCTCGATGTTGGCGCCGATGAGGCAAGTTTGGTGGCCGGATTCGTCGTCTGGCGCGCGATCACGATTCTGGGACCGCTGACTCTAGGTATTTGCTCGGTTGGATTGTGGAAGGTGCAGTTGATTCGTCGACCAAAGCCGGTGGACTAACCGGCTGGGGTGACCGTTACAAAATCGATCAGTTCCTCGACTCGGCCAAGGAAGGCCGGATCGAGGTCGGTCCACGATCCGACTCGACTCAAGATGTGCTTCCACGCCCGAGCGATATCGGCTTGGCTGTCATGCGGCCAGCCGAAGGCCTCGCAGATTCCGTGCTTCCACTCGACCGAGCGATCGATCGTTGGCCAACGGTCTACGCCGAGCCGTTCGGGCTTGACCGACTGCCACACGTCGACGAAGGGGTGTCCGACGATCAGCACATGCGGGTTAGAGATTGACGCGGCGATTCGCGTTTCCTTGGAGCCGGGCACCAAGTGATCCACGAGTACTCCGAGGCGCCGGTCTGCACTAGGGCGGAAGTCTCGAACGATTTGGGCCAGGTCGTCAATCCCGCCGAGGTACTCAACGGTGACGGCCTCAGCGCGCAAGTCGTCACCCCACACCTTTTCGACCAGTTCGGCATCGTGCCGACCTTCGACGAAGATGCGACTGGCCAGCGCCACCTTCGCGCGTTGATTTTCCGCGATTAGCGAGCCCGAAGCGGTGCGAGTCGAAGTGGCAGCGACGGCTGTCTTGGGCGCCACCAGTACGACCGGCTTTCCTTCGAACCAGAACCCGGGTCCCAGTTCGAAAACTTTGCGAACCAGTTGGCGGTCCTCTAACTCAACGGTGCCCAAATCGCGTTCGACCCGAGTGATTTCACCGACGAAACCGGTAGAGGCTTCCTCGACCACCTGGCCGAGTTCAGCTGCCATTTCGGTTGAGCGACCAAATTTCGGCTTCTTCCAGTCGCCCGAAAGCACATCATTGCCGTAGCGGTCAGCCACCGAACATCACGCCAAGAAGCCGCTGGTGGAAGTCCTCGACGTCAGTTCTGCTGCCACTGTCGATGGTGTCGGTGGTGATCAGGCCAATCGCCAGATCGATCGCGGCGGGCCAACTTGGCGAAACCGTCTCGGGCAACTCATCGACCACCAGATTTCCCAGCGCTACCACGGTCGAACCGTCGCTCAGCGTGGCCACCATCGCCAGTTCACCGCCGTTAGGGCCGTCGCCTAGGTGAGAGATTTCTACAAAAGCCGAGCCGACCTGGGTGGCCCAGACCGAGTGCATCGATCCGCCGCGGGAGTGGTGACTGATCGTTTGTCCGGTCGGGTCGGTTACGACGTAGGGCGTATAGATCAAAAGCTCCTCGCCGTCTTGGATCTCGATCGCGCCGTCGGGTCGGGTTCGCACTTGGGTCACCGGTTCAGGTTTTCACGATCAGTCAAGCCGACTGGTCAGGCTCACCGGACGCGAGTCTCTGGCTGGGCAACGACTTGGTTCGCTGCCGGTAGACTGGCACTTGCCCATGCCGAGTGCTAACTCGTTTTTCGCCGCAGACCACAGGAGGTGTCCGATGAGTGAGGACCGCCGCTTGCAGGTGCTGCGCGCGATCGTCGAAGACTATGTGGCCACCCAGGAGCCGGTTGGTTCCAAGGCGCTGGTCGAACGGCACCGGCTGGGAGTGTCGCCGGCGACGATCCGAAACGACATGGCCGCACTTGAAGACGAAGGCTTCATTAGCGCGCCGCACACCAGCGCCGGTCGGATCCCGACCGACAAGGGTTACCGGATGTTCGTCGATCGCCTCGCCGGAGTCAAAGCGCTCTCGGCGCCTGAACGCCGGGCAATCGAGACCTTCCTGAGCGGCGCAGTCGACGTCGACGACGTGGTCACCCGAAGCGTGAAGATTTTGGCGCAGCTGACCAACCAGGTCGCCATCGTTCAATACCCGTCGCTGACTCGGTCTACGGTGCGGCACGTCGAACTGGTCGGGCTCGATTCGCAAAGAGTCTTGATCGTGGTGATCACCAGCAGTGGCCGGGTCGAACAGCGCACCCTCGATCTGGGCGAGGAGGTCGGGGAGCAGTTACTCAGCGACCTCAAACTGCAGATTGTGCGGGCGACACTCGGTGAGCGACTGCCTGAAGCCTCAGTTCGGCTGGCCGAACTGAGCCAATCGTTTAATCCGGCCGATCGTGCTGTGGTGAACGCCGTGGTCACCACCTTGGCGAACATTTTCTCTAATGAACGTTCCGATGAGCGAATCGCTGTTGGTGGCACCGGCAACCTTGCTCGCTTCGGTGCCGACTTCGACACTGCGATTCGTCCGGTTCTCGAAGCGATGGAAGAGCACGTCGTGCTGTTGCAGCTTCTTGGTGAGGCCTCGGCGGGAACGCAGGTTCGGATCGGTCACGAGACCGGATATGAAGGATTGACCGGCGCCGCTGTGGTGTCGAGCACTTACCGAACCGACGGGGATTCACTCGCCCACTTGGGCACGGTGGGGCCAATTCGGATGGACTACCCCTCGACCATGGCGGCAGTTGGCGCTGTGGCCAGGTACGTCGGACGAATCTTGTCCGAGGGTTAAAGAACTCAGATCGAAAGAGAAAAGTACGTGGACTATTACGAGCTGCTCGGTGTGACCTCATCGGCGACGCCCGAAGAGTTGAAGAAGGCCTACCGTAAGCAGGCCCGGCAGTGGCACCCCGATGTCAACGACTCGCCAGAGGCCACCGACAAGTTCAAAGAGATCACCACCGCCTATGAGGTCTTGTCCGACCCGCAGAAGCGCGACATCTACGACCGAGGCGGCGACCCGCTGTCTGCCGGTGGCATGGGCGGCGGGTTCGGTCAGGGCTTCAGTTTCGACGACATCATGGATGCGTTCTTCGGCCAGTCGAACACTCGCGGCCCGCGGCCCAGGACCCAACGCGGCCAAGACGCCCTGCTGCGCGTCTCGATCAGTCTGGCCGAAGCTGCCTTCGGGATCGACCGCGAAATCAAGGTCGACACCGCGGTGGTCTGCGAGCTGTGTTCGGGCAGTGGCTCGGCCGACGGCAACGCGCCGGTCACCTGCAAGACCTGCAACGGCCACGGCGCCGTCCAGCACGTCCAACGGTCGTTGCTGGGCGACATCCGCACTTCGCGGCCGTGCCCGGCCTGTCAAGGTTTCGGTAGCCAAATCACCGATCCGTGCCGCGAATGTGCTGGCGATGGCCGGGTCCGCTCGCGGCGCACCCTCACCATCACGATTCCCGCGGGCGTCGACGACGGCAACCGAATCCAACTGGCCGGCGAAGGCGAAGTTGGCACCGGCGGTGGGCCGGCCGGTGACCTCTACATCGAAATAAAGGTCGCCAAGCATGCCAAGTTCACTCGCCAAGGCGACGGTTTGGCCTGTCAGATCACCATTCCGATGACCGCAGCCGCGCTTGGTACGCGGATGGAGTTCGCCACGCTCGACGCCGAGCGCGAGGACTTGCCCGAGATGGTCCAGACGGTCGCGATCGACATTCTTCCCGGAACCCAATCCGGGGAGACGGTGGTTGCACGCGGGTTCGGTGTCACCCGACTGCGCGGTCAAGGCCGAGGCGATCTGACTTTCCACGTCGTAGTGGAGACGCCCCGTTCGATCACCGAGGAACAGGTTGAACTGCTGACCAAATTGGCCGAACTGCGGGGCGAAGAGAAGCCTGAGGCCGTGGTCGATCACAACTCGCGTGGTGTGTTCAGCCGAATCCGCGACGCGTTCAAGTGATGGCTAGGTAGGGTCGAGGAATGGCTGAAGACTGCATTTTCTGCAAAATCGTTGCTGGTGAAATCCCGGCCGACATCGTTGCAGAGTCGGAGAACGTAATCGCTTTTCGAGACATCAACCCAAAGGCTCCAGTTCACCTGCTCGTCGTGCCAAAGGTGCACCAGAGCGACATTGCGAGCTTGGCCGTGGCCGAGCCGCAAATTGCGGCCGAACTGCTCGACCTGACCCAACAGGTGGCAACTGCTGCCGGTACGCCGGAGTACAACCTCGTTTTCAACACCGGAGCCAACGCCGGCCAGACGGTCTTTCACGCCCACGGCCATGTGCTCGGCGGGGTCGACGTTTCGAAGTTGTTCTTGGCCTGAACTGAGCCAGTAGACTCAGACTCGTATGACTGACGAAAAGCCGGCCAACCGCCACACGTTCACTGTTCCAGTTTCGATCCCGTTGGTTGCCCTGTTCGGGCCAACCGATGAGTTCTTGCGTCTGATGGAGGCGGCGAGCAACGCCCAGATCCACGCCCGTGGAAACGAAATCACCGTCACCGGCGATCCGGCCGAAGCGGCCCTGATCGAACGCTTGCTGGACGAACTGGTCACGCTGCTACGCACCGGCCAAGCCCTTACCGCTGAGACGGTCGAACGCAGCATTTCGATGCTTCGCCAAGAGACTCAAGAGCGGCCGGCCGATGTGCTGAGCCTGAACATTTTGTCGAACCGGGGTAAGACGATTCGGCCAAAGACGCTAAACCAGAAGAAGTATGTCGACGCGATCGATGAACACACGATCGTCTTTGGCATCGGACCTGCTGGCACTGGCAAGACGTACTTGGCGATGGCCAAAGCGGTTCAGGCGTTGCAGGCCAAGGAGGTGACTCGAATCATCTTGACCCGGCCGGCGGTCGAAGCCGGCGAGCGACTCGGCTACCTGCCGGGGACGCTAAGCGAAAAGATCGACCCGTACCTGCGGCCGCTCTATGACGCCTTGCACGACATGCTTGATCCGGACACAATCCCCAAACTCTTGACCGCCGGCGTGATCGAAGTGGCGCCACTTGCCTACATGCGCGGGCGTACCCTCAACGACGCCTTCGTCATCTTGGACGAAGCGCAAAACACCACGGCCGAGCAAATGAAAATGTTCCTGACCCGCCTGGGGTTCGGCTCCAAGATGGTGGTCACCGGCGACATCACCCAGGTCGACTTGCCTGGCGGCGCGACTAGCGGGTTGCGGGTAGTTCGCCAGATTTTGGGCGACGTCCGTGACATCAACTTCTCGATGCTGACCAGTCACGACGTCGTCCGACACAAACTCGTTGGCCGAATCGTCGCCGCCTACGACAACTACGAGGCTGATACTCGGCCGGATCAGGGAGCTCATGACCGTCGACGTTCTCAATGAGTCCGGAGTTCCAGACATTGACATCGCGAACCTGACCTCTCTTTGCCGGTTCGTAATACGCCGGATGCGCCTGCATCCGCAAACTGAAATGACGCTGCGGTTAGTCGACCCAGACACGATCAGGGTGCTCAACGAACAGTGGATGGGCAAAAAAGGCCCAACCGACGTCTTGTCGTTTCCGATGGACGAACTAAGCCCCGGTCGAGAAGACAACTCTGAGCCACTCGAATCGGGCTATCTGGGCGACATTGCGCTTTGTCCACAGGTGGCAGAGGAGCAGGCGCCAGCCGGCGGCCATGAGCGAGACGACGAGATCGCCCTGTTGACCGTTCACGGGATCTTGCACCTATTGGGCTATGACCACGCCGAACCAGAAGAGCATGCCGAAATGTTCGGCATCCAAGGCCGGTTGCTAATGGAGTGGGCGGACCCGGCGTTGCACGAGAACCCGAGCCAGTGAACGGATATGCCGTAGTTCTGGCGATCGTGTTGGTCGCCCTAGCCGGACTGATGGTGGCGGTGGAAGCGGCATTGGCGACGTTCTCGCGCGCCCGCGCCCAAGAGTTGACCGCCGACGGCGTGCCGGGCGCGGTCCGACTAGAACGCATTTTGCAGGACCCGGCCGCCTACTTGAACTCGGTGCTGCTGCTTCGCATCGTGGCCGAAACCGCCGGGATCGTGTTGGTGGCCGCCATTGTGGCCGACCAAGTCGAAGGCTACTGGGCGAACGTTGCCATCGCGGTGGCGATGATGTCGGTGGTGAGTTATGTGGCGATCGGTGTCGGACCTCGAACGCTTGGCCGGCAACATTCCGAAACTATCGCGGTCGCCTCGGCTGGCCCGGTGATCGTGCTGACGGTACTGCTTGGGCCGATCCCGAAACTGTTGATCCTGCTGGGTAACGCGCTCACCCCCGGGCGCGGATTTGCCGAGGGGCCGTTTGCTTCGGAAGTCGAAGTGCGCGAACTGGTCGACTTGGCGGCCGCGACCTCAGTAATCGAGACCGGCGAGTCCAAAATGATCCAGTCGGTGTTCGAGCTTGGCGACACACTCGCGCGCGAGGTGATGGTGCCGCGCACCGATTTGGTGTTCATCGAACAGCACAAAACTTTGCGCCAAGCCATGTCCTTGGGGCTGCGCAGCGGCTACTCGCGGATTCCGGTAGTAGGCGAAGGTGTAGACGATGTGATCGGCATGGCCTACCTCAAGGATGTGACCAAACGCGTTTTCGACAACCACGCGGCCGAAACCACCGAAAAGGTCGATTCCATTTGTCGGCCGTGCATGTTCGTCCCAGATACCAAACCGGCCGATGACCTGCTGCGCGAAATGCAAGCCGACCGCACCCACGTGGCGATCGTGATCGACGAGTTCGGCGGCACCGCCGGCATGGTCACGATCGAGGACATCTTGGAAGAAATCGTCGGTGAGATCACCGACGAGTACGACGAGGAACCAGATGAACGCGAACAACTTGTCGACGGCACTTGGCGAGTCAGTGCGCGGTTCAACGTTGGCGATCTTGAAGAGCTATTCGGAATTGACGTCCGAGACGACGACGTCGATTCAGTGGGCGGGCTGATGGCGAAACTGCTCGGCACCGTGCCGATCCCGGGGGCGGTGGTGCAAATCAACGGTCTGCGGCTAGAGGCACAGGCGCCCCAAGGGCGGCGAAATCAGATCGGTCGCGTTTTGGTTTCGCTCGTCGAATCGGCCGAGGAGGAGGGCTCGCACTAGCGGGCCGGTACATTTACGCCATGGAACTGTCGGCCGAAGACGCGAAGCTGGTCACGCTCGCCCGGGCCTCGCGAGCCCGGCTGCAAGTTGCTCAAGGCGCTGCCGTGCGCGATCTCGACGGACGCACCTACACCGCAGCGACTGTTCACCTTGAGCACTTGACCATCTCGGCACTCGAACTGGCGGTGGCCATGGCGGTGTCCTCTGGTGCCAAGGGGCTGGAAGCAGCCGCCTTGGTCACCGAAGGTGACGTCCCGGTTGGCGCTGAAGTGGTCGCTGATTTTGCCGGTCAAGGCGTGCCGGTAGTAGTTGCCGCCGGTGACGGCAGCATCGACACGGTGCTGACCACGTGAGCGCCGATTCGCAGTTTCGCTCGGGGTTCGCCTGCTTCGTTGGTCGGCCGAACGCCGGCAAGTCAACCCTGACGAACGCCCTCGTTGGCGAAAAGGTCGCGATCACCTCCTCGCGGCCGCAAACCACTCGCCACGCGATCCGTGGACTCGTGCACCGCGAGAACGCCCAGCTGGTGCTGGTGGACACCCCCGGACTGCATCGGCCGCGAACTCTGTTGGGCGAGCGACTCAACAACTTGGTGCGGGCCACCTGGTCTGAGGTCGACACAATCGGTATGTGCTTGCCGGCCGATGAGCGCATTGGTCCGGGCGATAAGTTCCTGATTCGAGAACTGGCCGGCCTTCGCCGAAAGCCGGTGCTGGCGATCGCCACCAAGACCGATCTGGTTTCGCCGGCTAGGTTGGCCGAGCACTTGACGTCGATTGCGGCAGTCGGCGCCGATCTCGGGATGGACTGGGCCCAGGTCGTGCCGGTTTCGGCCGTTGCTGGGGCCCAGGTCGAACTCTTGGCCTCACTGCTGATCGACACGCTTCCGCCTGGTCCGCCGCTTTACCCCGAAGGTCAACTGACCGACGAGCCCGAAGAGACCCTGATCGCCGAGATCATTCGTGAAGCCGCGCTCGAAGACGTTCGCGACGAACTGCCGCACTCGCTGGCGGTGGTGGTGGACGAGATCGTGCCGCGGGCTGATCGGCCGGCTGAAAAGCCCTTGATCGACGTGCGAGTCAACGTGTTCGTCGAACGTGACAGCCAAAAGGGCATCATCATCGGCAAGAAGGGTGCCCGACTCAAAAAGATTGGGGCTGATTCGCGCGCCCAGATTGAGCGTTTGCTCGGCACCCCGGTCTACCTCGATCTACATGTCAAGGTCGCCAAAGAGTGGCAGCGCGACCCAAAGGCGCTTCGTAAACTCGGATTCGAGTAACCGGGGTCAGGCCATCAGTAAGGCGGCCAGGGTAGCGCCAAGTTCAGTGGCTGCATCCAGTTGCGGTTCGATGTCGCCGGTGAACACCAGCGGGGGAGCGGCCAGTGACCACTGCAGACCAGTGGTGATCGATTCCATCGCGCGTTCGGCGCCGATCGTGTCGTAACCGCCCCGGATCCAGTAGGAGAACGGTCGTTTCGCGGTCGGTTCGCGCACGTCGTTGTAGACCGAGTCGAAGAAGTGCTTGAGCGCGCCCGAAATGTAGCCCAAGTTGGCGCTGGTGCCCAACAGATAACCATCGGCGGCGAGCACGTCCTCGATCGTGGCTTCTAGTGCCGGCCGGACGACCACTTCAACGCCAGTGATGTCCCGATCGGTGGCCCCGGCGAACACGGCATTGGCCAACTCAGTCAGCCTAGGCGTTGGGCAGTGCTGGACGATCAAAAGGCGCGACACTTGTTCACCGTAACTGCAATGGTCGATTCTGGCTGCCCGCGGTTGCCGGTTATGTCTACGATCGGCCCATGGACTTTGCTGCCGCGGCCCAGTTGGTGCGCGAAAACATCGCGACCGTCATCGATGGAAAAGACGAAGCGATCGAGACAGCGCTGATTGTGGCGCTAGCGCAAGGACATTTGCTGATCGAGGATGTGCCAGGGGTCGGCAAGACGGCACTGGCGCGCGCTTTGGTCAAGTCGATCGACGGCTCAGTTCGTCGAATCCAGTTCACCCCGGACCTGCTGCCATCGGACTTGACCGGGGTTTCGGTGTTCAATCAAGCCACCGGCGAGTTCGAATTCAAAGCAGGCGCAGTTTTCGCGAACATCGTGATCGGCGACGAAATCAACCGGGCATCGGCAAAGACGCAGTCGGCCCTGCTCGAAGCGATGGCCGAACAGCAGGTTTCGGTTGACGGCAACACCCACCAGTTGCCGAGCCCGTTCATGGTGGTGGCGACCCAGAACCCGCTAGAGATGGCTGGCACCTACGCCTTGCCCGAAGCCCAGCGTGACCGGTTCATGGCAAGGATCTCGATCGGCTATCCGGACGCAGCGGCCGAAATGTTGATGTTGCGTGACCGCGACCGCCAAGATCCGGCTGATCTGCTTGAACCGGTGGTTTCACTAAGTGATTTTGCTCAAATGATCGCTCACGTTCGCACCGTTCATGTGGCCGAAGCGGTAGAGCGCTACGTGGTGGCGATCGCGCGGGCAACGCGCGAGTCGGCGGACTTGAGGCTGGGCGCGAGCCCGCGCTCGAGTCTGCAACTGGTGCGGGCGGCCAAGTCACTTGCGGCCATCCGTGGCCGAGACTATGTGCTGCCAGATGATGTGATCGAACTGATCGAGGTGGTGTTGGCTCATCGCCTAGTTGCGCTGCCCGGTGTTCGGGTCCAAGACGTGCTGGCCGACCTCGTGCGGCGCACAGCGGTCTAATCGTGCGGCTAACTGGACGGGCAGTCGGCCTGATCGTGGTGGCGGTCCTGGCTTTGCTCGCCGCATTCGGTTTCGGCCTTTCGGCGTTGTTCCCGGTGGTCGGGCTGTGCTTGGCCTTGGTGCTTGGTGCGGTTGTACTGGTGGCCTTGGCCGGCGGACGGCTGGTAGGCAAGCGTGAACTGTCAGCCGCCGTGTGCCAGCCCGGCACTTCGGTGTCAGTTCAAGTTTCGGTCGAACTCAAGTCACGGCTGCCATTAGTTTTGTCGAGTATCCGAGATTCGCTCGAGCCCGGACTGGCTGCAACGGCCGGGGATCAGCTAGGCGAGGGATCGGTTGAGCGAGACCTCGGCTTTGGCTACCGCATTGGCTCTTCGGTTCGCGGCCAGCATTTGCTGGGCCCAACAATCGCTGTTGTTGGCGACCCGTTCGGCCTAGTTTCCAAGGAAATCGTTGGCGAGAACCGCACCCCAATGACGGTTCTGCCGCAAGTAGTAGCGCTACCGGGAGGGCCATTGGCCGAGTTCAGCGCCGATGACGCGACCGCCACCCGGTATTCAATTCTGCCCGGGCTCGACGACGTGATCGCTAGGCCGCACCAGTATGGCGATCCACTTAGGCGTTGGCACTGGAAGGCGTCAGCTCGCCGCGGTGAACCGATGGTTCGTCAAGAGGAGGCCGATACCGGCCCGGTGCTACGACTCGTCCTCGACACTGAAGCACGCCTTTACGACAACAAATCGTTTGAATGGAACGTCAGCGCGGCGGCGTCGAAACTGTCCCAAGCGGCCGAACTGCGCCATCAGGCGGTTTTGACCTGCGGCACGTTTGGCAAGTTCGACACCACGGATCTGGCGGCGGCCTTGTTGGCTTTGGCGTTGGTGGAACCGGCAGACGATGGCTTGCTTGGTGAACCGGGTGCGGACTCGGTAATCGTGCTGACCGGACGAATCGACCAGGTTCGGGCACGCCAACTGATTGAGCGGTTTGGCCTGACGCCGACCCAAGTGATCGTCGCTCCGGACAGTCGAGGCTCGGCAGTCGATGAACTTCGTGCTGCGCGAATGACGGTCGAATTCGGCGGCGGATCAATCGCCGACACCTTCGAGGCACTCGCGCAGACGGCGAGCCGCTGATGTCAGCAGTAAACGATTCGGTTCGCCCGAAACTTGCGGTTGTTGCCGGGACAGTCTTCCTGCTCGCTGGTTTTGGCAGCCTATTTACCGGAACTGAGTGGTTCTTCCTGATCGCCGCGATTCTGGCTGCGATGTGGCTGGCTGCGACGCTCGTCGGCCTTCGTTGGCCGCGCTGGGAGGTGCCGGCGGCGCTGCTGACCGCAGTCCTCGCGATCGGCTGGGCCTTCGTACCAGAGACAACTCGCTGGGGTCTGCTGACGGTGGCGAGTTTTGAAAAGCTGGTCGACTTGGCCAAACCGGCCGCCACGGTGATCTTGGAAGAAACAGCTCCAATCTCGCCGCCGGTTTCAATCCAACTTGTCCTTGTAATCGCGTTTGCGCTGTTGTTTGTGCTCGGAATCTCAGTGGTGAAGCAAACTTGGCGAATCTGGCTTCTGGGGGTGCTCTGGCTGACTGTGTTCGTGGTGCCGAGCGCGGTCTCGGCCAAGCTCGGGCCGTGGTGGGTTTTCGTCGGACTTGCTGGCAGTTGGTTGTGGATTTGGTGGCAGGATCGCGCAAACGCCGGTCCGACTTCGACCAGAGCGGGACTGGCAGTGGCGCTGCCCGCGCTCGCTGTCGCCGCGGCCGTCCCGCTGATTGCGCCAGAACTTGAACCGATCGGCGCCGAGTCCGAAGTGGTCCAATCGGGCACCTTCGGCGTCGGCATCAACCCGATCCTCGAACTTGGCCGGAACCTGCGCCAACCCAAGTCCCAAGAGGTGCTTCGTTACACCACAGATGCCGCCAGTGGGGTGTACTTGAAGGTCTCTACTCTGCGTGAGTTCAGCGGGCGAACTTGGCGGCCGAGCGTGATTTTTCAGCAGAACGAAATCGAAGGCCTTGAGCAACTCCAACCCGATATCGAGGTTTCGTTGATCGTCACTGACATCGAAATCGGTGGACTGCGGGCGACCTACTTGCCGGTCCCGTACCCGGCAACCGAAATCCGTGGCTTAGCCGGCGAGTGGACTTGGCTCACTGACGGCGCAACCGTGCGAGCCGAAGGTACGACCACCACCTTGGGCCAGAAGTACTCCGTTACCAGCGCCGAGGTGCTGCCTTCGCGCGAGCAGATTCAGGCCGCGCCCCCGGCCGGGCCTGACTTCGATAGTTACACCGGACTGCCGCCTGGGGTTCCGCAAATCGTGATTGACCGGGCGCAAACTCACGGTGGCGCCGCCGCCAACGACTACGACAAGATGGTGGCGCTTCAAAACTGGCTGCGAGACGAGTTCACCTACTCGACCGAGGCGCCGGTCGAAGGCGACTACGACGGTAACGGCCTAGACGTCATGGGGGAGTTCTTGGCTCGCCAAGCCGGCTACTGCGTCCATTTCGCTTCGACCCTGGCGGTGATGGGCCGCGTGCTGGGCGTGCCGACGCGGGTCGCGGTTGGCTACGCTCCCGGTTCGGTGGTTTCTCGCGATGCGCAATCGGGGGCAGTCTTTGGGGTCAACTCAGATGACTTGCACGCCTGGACTGAGGCCTATTTCGCGGGGATCGGTTGGGTCGGCTTCGATGCCACGCCAGGTGTCGGCGGACCTACCAATTTCGCTAGCGAGGAGCAAAGCCAAGACCTCGAACCAGAGCAAGCCGAACCGACTGCCGAGCAAAGCAGTGCCCCGCCGGCAGCCGAGCAAGACGTCCTGAGCCAAGCCGATCAGGCGGCGCCGTCGGCGACTCGCATCACGCTGGTGCTTGCTATCGCGATGTCGTTGGTCGTGCTTGCGCCTGCACTCTGGCGCCAACTACGGCGCCGCCGACGGCTGCGTGCCGGCATAACCGACCCCGAGGAGTTGTGGCTCGAACTTTGCGACACCGCCCTCGACTTGGGTCTTGGCTCGGTGGCCGCGAAAACCCCACGAGCTTTTGCCCGGCAGTTGCTTGCTGCCGGCGCCGACGACCAGAGCCTTGCAGTCGTGGTTGACCGACTCGAACGGCTCCGTTATTCAAGTGGTCCGGCAGATCACGGGTCGGACACCGAAGCGGCCAAGACAGCGATCAAGTCCTTGGAGTCCGCGGCTGCTAAGCGGCAACGGATCAGGGCAAAACTCCTGCCGAAATCGCTTTTGCGCGCTGGGGCGAACCGCAACGACTAGGTGTTCCAAACCGACAGGTCAGGGCCCTTTGGCACGATTCTCGTCGGGTTGATGTCGGCGTGAACGAAGTAATAGTGCTCCTTGATCTGGTCGAAATCGGTGTTGCCGCCAAACGCCGGGATTTGGTACAGCTCGCGGGCATACCGCCACAGGTTCGGCAGTTCGACCAACTTGTTGCGGTTGCACTTGAAATGCCCGTGATAGACCGGATCGAAGCGAGCGAGGGTGGTGAACAGTCGCACATCGGCCTCGGTGATCTGTTCGCCCATCAGGTAGCGGCGAGAACTTAGCCGATCCTCTAACCAATCGAGCGCAACCCAAAGGCGATCGTAGGCCGCGTCGTAGGCGGCTTGTGAGCCGGCGAAGCCGCAGCGGTAGACCCCGTTGTTGACTTCATGGAAAACCCGCACCATGACGTCTTCCATCTCTTCGCGCACGGCTTCGGGCCACAGGTCGGGGGCGTCGGCGCGGTGATATTCGCGCCACTCGAAAAAGAAGTCGTGGGTGATCCACGGAAAGTCGTTCGTAACAACTTTGCCGGACTCGATCTCGACAATTGCCGGGACGGTAATGCCCCGTGGATAGTTGGGGTCGCGAGCGAAGTACGCCTGTTGCAAGCGCTCGATCCCCAGCACCGGATCGACGCCGCCGGGGTCCAAATCGAAGGTCCAACTGCGTTCGTCGTGAGTTGGGCCAGGCATCCCAAGGCTGATTACCTCTTGGAGCCCGAGCAGGTCGCGCACGATCAACGAGCGCGTGGCCCACGGGCAGGCCTTGGCCGCGATGAGTCGATATCGCCCGGGCTCGACTGGCCAAAGCGGGGCTCCTGCTACCGGGGGCTTGCCCGTTCCAGCGCGGTCGTCGGCCGGTTCGGCTGCTCCGCGAGTGATCCGATCGGGCAGGTAATTCATGTCGCGGTCATAGGCCTTGCCGGAGGTGACGTAGGAGCCTTGGTTCGTCTGGGAGTCGTTTTGCTGCTCGGCCATGGTGCTACGCTAGTGCCATCATGCGGATTACGAATTTTCTCCTCCTTCGTCGCCGCGTCGAGGTCCTCTAAGGTCGGACCCCTCGGCGCGGAGTTCGTCATGACTGGCCGCTAAATCGCTCGACGAGCACCCGAGGAAGATCCGAAATGAAGAACAACCCTGTTTCCCCCCAGCAGCCTTCGGCCATGCCATTTGGTCGCTACCAGTCGTTCACCCCGATCGATCTGCCCGATCGCACTTGGCCAAGCGCGCAAATCACCTCCGCGCCAAGGTGGTTGTCCACCGACTTGCGCGACGGGAACCAAGCGCTGATCGACCCGATGACCCCGGCGCGTAAGCGGCGGATGTTCGACATGCTCGTGCGGATGGGCTACAAGGAAATCGAGGTCGGTTTCCCGTCGGCCAGCCAGACCGATTTCGACTTCGTGCGCTCCTTGATCGAAGGAGACGCTGTCCCCGAAGATGTCACCATCTCGGTATTGACCCAAGCGCGCGAGGACTTGATCGAGCGCACCGTTGAGTCGCTGGTGGGCGCGCCGCGGGCGAACGTTCACATGTACAACGCGGTCGCGCCACTGTTCCGGCGAGTGGTGTTTGGCGTGGACCGCAACGAGTGCCGGGCCATCGCAACGCATGGCACCGAAATGGTGATGAAGTACGCCGAACAACTGCTCGGTGATACCGCCTTCGGCTACCAGTACAGCCCCGAAATCTTCACTTCGGCCGAACTGGAATTCAGTTTGGAAGTGTGCGAGGCGGTGATGGATGTTTGGCAGCCTGGAGGCGATCGCGAGATCATTTTGAACCTGCCAGCCACGGTCGAGATGGCCACGCCGAACACCTACGCTGACCAGATCGAATGGTTCAGCCGCAACATCAGTCGCCGTGACGCGGTGGCGATTTCGCTGCATCCCCACAACGACCGCGGAACTGCGGTTGCTGCTACCGAACTGGCGATGATGGCCGGGGCCGACCGGGTCGAGGGTTGCCTGTTCGGACACGGCGAGCGCACTGGCAACGTAGACCTGGTGACCTTGGGGATGAACCTGTTCAGTCAGGGCATCGACCCGCAAATCGACTTCTCCGACATCGACGAGGTCCGTCGCACGGTGGAGTACTGCACCAACCTGCCGGTTCACCCGCGCCACCCCTACGCGGGCGACTTGGTCTACACCGCCTTCTCCGGATCGCACCAAGACGCGATCAAGAAGGGACTGGAGGACCTGGAGAACCAAGCTGCCGCCGCCGGAGTCGAAGTGGGTGACTTGCCGTGGCAGGCCCCGTACCTGCCGATCGACCCGCACGACGTTGGTCGCACCTATGAGGCGGTCATTCGGGTGAACAGCCAGTCCGGCAAGGGCGGAGTCGCCTACATCATGAAGACCGAGCACCAGTTGGACCTGCCGCGCCGCCTGCAAATCGAGTTCAGCCGAGCGATTCAGAGCATGAGCGAGGGCGATGCCGGCGAAATTCAGCCCGAGCAAATCTGGGGCTCATTCGAACGCGAATACCTGAACCGCAGCGAACCGTACGCACTAAAGCGATTCAGTTCGGTGACGACCAGCGAAGGCCGCGACGAGCAGGTCGTTGACTTGGTGGTGCGCGGTCAGGAGCGGTCGTTCAAGGGTGAAGGCAACGGGCCGGTGGCTGCGTTCGTTGACGGGATGCGCCAAGCTGGGGCCGACATTCGGGTCTTGGACTACAGCGAGCACGCGCTAAGTTCTGGCGGCGACGCTAAGGCCGCGGCTTACGTCGAGTGCGAGATTGCCGGCGAAGTCGTCTGGGGTGTTGGCATCCACGAAAACATCGTGACGGCAAGCCTGCACGCCGTGGTGTGCGCCGCAAACCGGGCAGAAGCGATCACCATCCCGCGCAACTAGTCGCTTGCCGGGTTGGCCAACTGCTAGACACGGCGGCGTTCGCGGCGCACGATGGGCCGATGAGCATCGATCGAGTTGCCGTCTTCGGCTTGGGCAAGGTCGGCGAGTTGGTTGCGACCCTGCTGGTGCGCGCCGGCTTTGAAGTCGTCGGCGTGGACTGGCGTGAACGCGACAGCCTCGGCTTTCAAACGCTGGCGCTCGACGTGACCGACGCGCAAGCCTTGCGCTCGGTGTTGAGCCAAGC